>JBEQLC010000085.1:0-7845 GCA_040326175.1 Desulfobacteria bacterium
TCAGATTGAAGCTCCCGGCAGCAAGCTGCAGGGAATGTTCTGCCCGACGGCAGTGCTTCGCGCCGACTGTAAGGAATTTTACAATCTTTAGATTCGCTCGCTAACCCCGCAGCCCCGCTAAGGCGGGATCTCCGCAATGCTCCGACAAGCTGCGGGGAATGCGCTCGCTGTTGCAGTTCAAGATAATGCCATACAAGGTCTCAAGAATGGGGTCGAAAAACTTACGGTTTGTAACTGCTACCGTGAAAAACAACCTCAAAGCGAATGGCCCGCTTCGATCAAAGCCATGCAGCTTTTTCCCCTGTTTTGTCTGAATAGCCACTTCCTTTCTACCCTCTGGTTTGCCTTGACATTTTTCTGATTGTGATTACTTTGCGAAACTTGATTCTTCGACCAGGAGAATCCAAAGGACAAAGATAAATACGTTAGCAACGTCATATTAAAGTTACGGCTCTGCCAGAGGGACAGAAAGGAGACGCATATGAAGCCTAAAAAGAGAATCGCTTTAGTCGCTCATGACGAGAGAAAAGAGGATTTGGTCAGCTGGGTGAAGTACAATGCTGAGCGGCTGACGGAACATGAAGTCTATGCTACTGGAACAACGGGACAAATCATATCTGAGGAGTGTTCACTGGACGTTCACAGGCTGAAAAGTGGTCCACTGGGTGGCGACCAACAGCTCGGTGCCATGATAGCCAACGGCGAACTTGATGTCTTGATATTCTTTTGGGACCCTATGACCTCCCAGCCACACGATGTTGATGTCAAAGCATTGCTCAGGATGTCGGTATTATACAACATACCAGTAGGTTGCAACAGATCCACCGCAGATTTCATTATATCAAGCAACTTGTTTAATGAGCAGTATGACCCTGTGATTAAGGATTATGGTAAATACATAAGCAGAAAAGTATAGTTTTAGGGGGTTTAGCAGCGGCCTCAGAATGAGTCGCCCATGAAGGCCACAAACAGCGTTTTAACGCTAGATTTTTCGCCGTACAGCCTCCGTTTCTCAGAATCTCCTCCGACAGTCTGACGAAACTTATCATTTGAGTTAGAAACCTTTGATAGATCCGCCCGGTTGTTGGGTATCAATATTGGGAAGAAACCTCTGTAAATCCTCGGCTTCAAATATCCAAGATGCTGGCAGGAGTTATCCTTGATTTTCAATCGGGGACCATGCCACAACATATTTAAGACAGAGTCCGGCCCCTGCATTCCTGACACGCCCTCGCACAACCCCATGATCCAAGAATACCATATGTTGTAGTCAGTTTTCGCTTGACACACAACCTCATAATCCAAAAATACCATATGTTGTGGTCAGTTTCCGCTTGACACACAATAACATGTTGCCTATATTCGGCCCACCCAAGAAAATCGTTGTCATTATGAGTCAGTGTTGGTTTCGGCTGAAGCCCAGCGCCCTGGGTGTTGAGGCTTAACTTGTTGGAGGTCGAGTGAACATGAATGACGTAAAGATCGGTCGCCGCGATTTCATCGGGTTGGGCATGCTTGGCTTTGCGTTGAGTTTTTTCCCCCGCGGAGTCCTGGCCGCAGCTCGCAGTCCGTTGACCCATGAGAGATCCCTCTCCCTGCAAAACACACACACGGGAGAATCTCTCAATACCGTTTACTGGGCTCAGGGTGACTACTTGCCGGAGGCATTGGATGACCTCAACTATATCCTGCGGGATCATAGAACCGGGGAGATAAAACCCATCGCCACCCAATTGCTGGATCTGATCCATGCCCTTAGCGAGAAGCTTTGCGCCCGTCGTCCCTTCCACATCATCTCGGGATACCGCTGCCAAGCCACTAATGATTTGCTCCGCAGGCGCGGGAGAGGCGTGGCGAGGAACAGCCTGCACCTTCAGGGCAAAGCGGTGGACATCCGCCTCCCTGGTTGCGACCTGTCCGTGTTGAGAGAATCTGCGATGGGACTCAGAGGCGGAGGTGTGGGGTACTATCCTCGGCCGAGCTTCGTCCATGTGGACATCGGAACGGTGAGGTACTGGTAGTTTCTATTTTTTCCGGAGAGATTTGACGGGGATTGGGTTGGCCTGGGGCGGTCTCTCCGTCAGGGCCTCATCGAGTCGTGGATCGCGGCTATTTATCTCTGGTTTTGCCTGTCCTGAAAAAGTTATGATCTAGTTATCTTTAGCCCCCGGATAATCAGGATTCAAGATCGCTCAGCCCGAAACACTCTTTTGCATTTCGAGTAGTCTGCGCTGCGATTTCCTCAGCTGAAACGCCCTTTACTCTTGCTACCTCCTGCAAGGTGACCTGGACATGAACCGGCCGTGCAGCCAGATCCTGATACTGAACCGGGGCATCGGTTTCAAGTAGAAGATTAGGAAGAGGGACCGCCCTGATAGCCTCAGCATGATACGGGTTATAAAGAAGTGCAGGGGTGGCAGACATGTAGTAGCCCTCACCTGCTATGAAAGGAATCAAATCTATAGCTCCGCTGTACCAGTGAAATACTGCCTTTTCTATGCCTGCCTCTTTTACGGCACGGTAGGCGGTTTCGTGGACGTACCGGCAATGAACGATCACCGGCTTGTTGTGTCTCTTCGCGATAGACAGGAGTTCTCCAAAAATGGCCTTTTGGGCCTTTTTCTTTCTCTTGGCTTTGTAGTCAAGACCCACTTCACCCAGGGCCACGCAGTGCTTCAGGTGTGTGTCAAGATAGGCAAAGGTCTCGTCGTCTTGATCAGGGCTAAGACGCCAGGGATGGTATCCGATGGCAGGATAGACGCATCCCTCATGCCGGCTTGCTATGTCTAAAGTCTTCTGATTGGAAGGAATGTCCTGTCCAACTGCTACAATGCCCAGGACGGCCCCTTCCCGTGCCTCCTTGATAGCTGCCTCAGGGTCGGTTAATTCGTCCAGGTGGGCGTGCGTGTCTATGACCGGTGGCAGTTCTCCCATGCGTCATTCTTCGTAGACGTAGATATGTTCGATTCCTGGCTTCAGGAAGAAGGTGCTCATCTCCACCTTTTTCTTGTTTGGGGAGAAACTGATTACAAGTTTCTTCTCACAGGCCACCCGCTCCAGACTCTTTATGTTGGCTAATTCGATTGTGGGGTTGCTGCAAAAAGCGATCTCCACGGCGTGATCCTCCTTGACACCCACTATATCGACCGGACCCTCTGGGTAGCGGGGATTGCGAAAGGCAGGCACGGGTTGCAGACCTTCTTCTTTCAACCATCCGTGCAGCACGCAACGGACCGTCTCTTTGACCACAGCGTCTTTGAGGTATCCTTTTGGAATCGACCTGATCGCTGCCAGTATTCTCTTTTTAATCTCCTGTTTCATGGTTACCTTATAGAAGATCCTTCTTGACGGTTCTTTGAAGTTCAGCTAGAAGTGCTCCGAGGGCTATTTCTCAAACAACAATTCCTTTGAGCAGTCATTAAAACGTTTTAGACTAAGCGAAAAGGGATTTTGCAGCACCCCATCCAGACATTGGATCGCAGATAACCATTACCTGAGACATTATGTATGGTCAACCTGTAATTTGGTCTAATACTTGAATAATCATCTCTACCAGACCATAGAATTCGACAAGGTTCTTGATGACCTTTCCAGCAGAGCCTGTTCTTCGCTTGCCGCTGAACGCCTCAGAGGTCTGAGACCGCTTCCTGGTCGAGAGGTAGTCCGCCAAAGCCTCGGGAGGACCACCGAACTGCGTACCTACATGGACTCAGGTGAGTCTTTTCCTATCGAAGCCTTTAACGACATTGGTGTATACCTTGAGTTGGCAGCCGTGGAGGGGAGCTATCTCCAGCCCGATGCATTCTGCCTGATTCATAAGGTGCTGGACCTGGCGCAAAGAATGAGTCTTTTCTTTACGAAGAACCAGACAGATTTTCCTCTCCTTCAAGAGGTCGGCTCAAGCCTGGCCCCCAATCCTCCTCTAGCGCAAGAGATCAGCAAGAGCGTTGACTTGAAAAGCAAGGAGATTCGTGATCAGGCAAGCTCGAACCTGGCCGGCATTCGCCGTCAGATGGCCCGGGCACGAGAGCGGCTGCAAAGAGATCTGGAGAACCTACTTGAAAGGCTATGGCGTGCAGGGGTCTTGCAGGAGCGCCTGATTACCATGAGACAGGGACGGTGGGTCCTTCCCGTAAAAGAGAATCACCGACATCGTGTTAAGGGGGTCCTTCACGACAGGTCGGCAAGCGGGGCGACCCATTTTGTGGAGCCACTCGAAACCCTTGAGTTGAACAACCGCATTCGATCACTTGAAGCAGATGAACGCCACGAAATTGAAAAGATTCTTCGCGGTCTTACAGACCTTGTTCGCGTAAACCGGGCTGACCTCGAGCAGAACCTTGAGATACTGATCTCTCTGGACTGCATTCATGCCATGGCCCTGACCTCAAAGACGTTGAATCAGTGTGAGCCAGCCCTTAACATCCAAGGTTTGCTTAAGATTAAGGAGGGACGACATCCCTTACTCGCACTGAGGGAAGAGACGCAATCCTCGGTGATCCCTCTCGATATTTCAATCGGCCAGGGTTTCAAAACACTCGTAATCACGGGGCCCAATGCTGGCGGAAAGACCGTTGCACTCAAAGCCTTAGGGCTACTTGCTCTGATGGTTTCCTGCGGACTTCATGTTCCGGCAGATGCAGATTCACAGATACCAATCTTCAACCGGATCTTCGCCCATGTGGGAGATGCCCAGTCCATTGAGATGGATCTTTCAACATTCTCTGCCCACCTGAAGGGGATCAAGGGGATCGTGGATGAAGCAGCCCCTCTAGACTTGGTACTCATTGATGAGATTGGAACCGGCACAGACCCGCAGGAGGGGGCAGCCCTTGCCATGGCCGTGCTAGAAGTTCTTACCAGTAGGGGTGTTATGACGGTTGTTACGACGCACCAGGGAACCTTAAAGGCATTTGCCCATGAGACGCCAGGCATTGCAAACGGATCAATGGCTTTTGACAGCAAAACTCTCACGCCGACTTACAGATTCCGTCCCGATATCCCAGGCTCAAGCTATGCCTTTGAGATCGCAAAGCGTATGGGATTGAGAGACACTATTATCACGCGTTCCGCATCTATGATGGATGGTCAGGCCCGTCGATTGGAAGATCTGATCTTGAGACTCCAGAATCAGGTCGAGCAGAACGAGCGATTGGAAGAGGACTTTAAGTCCAAAGGGATTATACTTGAGGGTTTGACCAGACAATACCAAGAAGAAAACGATCGCTTCAAGCGGGAGGAGAAGCGATTACGCCGCAAAGCAGCCGAAGAGGCCAGTGAAATTATTAAAGAGTCCAGAGCTGCAGTGGAAAAGGCTATCAAAACCATACGGGAAAAAGAGGCGAGTCGTCAGTCCATTCGTGAAGCCAAGGCGCTTATCCGCGAGGCAGAAGAGAAGACGAAGAAAGCGTTTGAGGCCACCACACCTGATCAAGAATATCGGCAGGGGGATCAAATCACGGGCCAGGTCCGGACCGGGGATCGGGTTTTCTGGACGCGGGGTGGTGTGGTGGCGACTGTGCTGTCCGACGAAGACGAAACCGGTTACATCGTGATTTCTAGTGGCAGCCTGAGAGTCCGTGTACCCAGGGGAGAATTGTCACCACCAAAAGACACTGGGAAAGTGTCTCCCGATCTGCATTCACATGTCGCTATCCCTTCCCCTGAAAACGTGGGCACAGAAATCGATGTTCGGGGAATGCAAGTCGATGAGGCGTTGGAGGCGGTGGATAAGTACGTGAACGATGCCCTGCTGGCTGGCTTAAGAGAGGTTCGTATTGTCCATGGCGTGGGGACGGGCACGCTACGTGGCAGCATCATACCATTCCTGAAGCAGCATCCCCTTGTTGACGCGGTCTTGCCGGGAGGTCTCCATCATAAAAATCCTGGTGCCACCATGGTTAAGATCGCTCAAAGGTAGTAGAACCCTCAATCAGGGTAAGATCATTCGTCTGCAAGAATGCTATGGTTGCCTCCTTGCTTCTTTGCCTTGTACATGGCCTGATCGGCCCTCTTGACAAACTCCGAGAAATCCTCTTTCGGTCGGTGCTCAACAACTCCTATGCTCAATGTTGTGTCAATACGGTCTGGTTCGCGATGAGAGTATTCGGCCGGAAAACGCGCCCTGATTCTTTCGGCTACGTTCCTCGCCTCATCCCCTTGGGTTTGGGGCAGCACGACCATAAACTCATCACCACCATACCGGTAAGCTGTATCGCTTTTGCGGAGGCACTCTCGAATTACCCTGCCCAGCTCGATCAGAATCTTGTCTCCTTCCAGATGGCCATAGGTATCATTGTACTGCTTGAACCGATCCACATCCAGGAGCAGAAGCGAAAGTGGATTCTTATAGCGTGATGCTCGATCTATCTCCAACTGCAACTGAACATAGAAGTGCCTCATGTTATGGAGCTTGGTCAGGTCATCAGTGATCGTCAACTCTCTGAGCTGGTCTTCCATCTGCCGTTGTTGGGCAAGAAGAGCACGCTCTCTAAGGACCCGCCTTAGCCTAACGATCAACTCTTTCAGTCTTATGGGTTTCAGTATGAACTCGCTTGCACCTTTCTCAATAGCCTCTTCATACTGGAAGTCTCTTCCATAGCCCGTTATGATGATCACGTCGGCGTCATACTTTTCCTTTACGACTTTTGTTAGTTCAAACCCGTTAACGCCCGGCATTCTGACATCGGCTATAATAATGTCGACGCGGTTCTTCTCCAGGAACCCTAAGGCTTCGTCACCGCTTGCCTCGGTCCAGCAAGTATATCCAGCCTCCTGAATCGCTTCCTGGATAGTATCTCTGATGCCTTTTTCGTCATCCACAACCAGGATCTGGGCGCTATCCCGACCGTTCCGGCCGTGTTTATCAATGCTCTCACTCATGGCTGTTGAAAGGCCTCAATACCTCATAAGAGATTGGCGGAGAGAGAGGGATTCGAACCCTCGGTGCAGCTTTAACCGCACACTCGCTTAGCAGGCGAGCGCCTTCAGCCAGCTCGGCCATCTCTCCTGGATTCTGCTAACGCTATATACGATAAACCTTTAAGTTCTAAATGCTGATGTTAACGGCCTTTGGGGCGTTTCTCAACCCGCCCAGTCGTTTTAGCAAACCGACGTCAACTCCCGAAGACTTTTGGTGCTGCGTTTACGGGTTAAGATTAGGAGTTGTTAGCATCACTTTCAGCGAAAGTGCTATGGCGGAGGGAGTAGGATTCGAACCCACGTCCCGTTTCCGGGAAACGGTTTTCAAGACCGCCGCCTTCAGCCACTCGGCCATCCCTCCTATATCCCGTTCAGCCTGTATGCGATTGACCTGTACAATACATCCTGAGAGGTGTACTTCTTCCGGACCCTAACGTAGACGAAATATAATCTGTCATCAGCTCTTGGCTGATCTTAGTTTGGTGGCTATCTCAAAAAAAATTTTACCAGGCCTGGAAATCTCCGTCAAGCAATACCTTTCACTGATTCCCAAAAGTGCGCAACTCGCCGCAGTCAGGGCAACTCCAGTTTATGGCGTTGCAGGTCATGCCCCACAGATTTTCCATCATGCACTCCTGGCATATCTGAAAACCGCAGCGACAGGTCCAGCAGAAGGAAAGTTCTTGCCCGCAGATGTGGCAGCAATACTTTTTTTGCCGTTTCCTTTTGGATCTTGGTCTGCTGTTTAGTGGTTGTGCTTCCATTTGAACTGCTACAGCGAGCGCATTCCCCGCAGGTTCTGCCTGACGGCAGTGCTTCGCGGGCTGCGGGGTTAGCGAGCGAATCTAAGAATTGTAAAATTCCTTACAGTCGAAGATTCCCTGCAGGTTCTGCCTTGCGGCAGTGCTTCGCGGGCTACAGGGA
>JBEQLC010000086.1:0-7772 GCA_040326175.1 Desulfobacteria bacterium
ACCTCTGAGCAGACTGAAATCAATCTGCCGTACATCACGGCTGATGCCAGTGGTCCCAAGCATCTCAATATGAAACTGACCAGGGCAAAACTGGAAAGCCTGGTTGAGGACCTTTTGGACAAGATAGCGGGACCTTGCCGGATGGCGCTGAAGGATGCCGGCCTGAGCCCCGGAGACATAAATCAGGTCGTTCTGGTGGGTGGCATGACTCGTATGCCGGCGGTTCAGGACAAGGTGAAGGGGATATTTGGCAAAGAACCTCACAAAGGTGTGAATCCGGACGAGGTGGTGGCGCTTGGGGCAGCTATTCAAGCCGGAGTCTTGAAAGGTGATGTTGAGGATGTCCTTTTGCTGGATGTGACCCCACTATCTCTTGGGATTGAGACCCTCGGAGGCGTTTTCACTAAACTGATTGAAAAGAATACAACCATACCGACTAAGAAGAGTCAGATATTCTCCACGGCAGCTGATAATCAACCTGCAGTCTCGATTCACGTACTTCAGGGTGAACGAGAAATGGCCGAATACAATAAGACTTTGGGCCGCTTTGAACTGGTTGGTATACCCGCAGCCCCTCGGGGTCTGCCTCAGATCGAGGTCACCTTTGACATCGACGCCAACGGGATTGTCCATGTCTCGGCCAAGGATCTGGGAACTGGAAAGGAACAGTCCATACAGATCACAGCCTCAAGCGGACTCTCTGAAGAGGAGATCCAAAAGCTGGTAAAGGACGCGGAGCTTCACGCCGAGGAGGACAAGAAGAAGAGGGTCCTGGTAGATGCTCGGAACCACGCTGACGGTCTTATCTATCAGACTGAAAAGTCAATCCGAGAACTTGGGGACAAGGTAGATCCGAGCCTCAAGACAAGTGTCGAAGGGGTGATTGAAAGTCTCAAGAAGGCCATGGAAGGTACCGACACCGATGAGATAAAGCGCCTGACCGAAGAACTGACTCAAACGTCTCACAAACTGGCGGAAGCCATGTATGCCAAGGCTGCCGGCTCCGAACAAGCAGGTGAGCAAGCTGGCGGGCCTTCTGCAGATACCGAGGCTCCGAAAGATGAAGACGTGGTAGATGCCGACTTTGAGGAGGTCCAGGACAATAAATAGACCTCTATAAAATTTGAAAGGCAAACAAACAAGTCCCGCAGTGCTTAGTGTGCTGCGGGATTTTTTCTTTGTTGCGGCCGAAATGTGTGCTAAAAAGCGGCATCTGAATGTATCCGCGTAATTGATAATGCTTTCTATAGGGATTGGGTACCACGACATATGAAACAGTTCAGGGTTGATGAGCTTCGGCCTGAGGATTATGAGCAGATGAAGACCCATTTGGATGACCGTTTTGGTTCTTCCCACATGGAAGGTGTTTATTGGGTCACTCTGGATCCTGAACTCATGGATCCGGTTCAGGCTGCGCATGTCGACTGCCAGCCTTTTTATTTTGCGGTTGTGCTAAATCCATCAGTAATTTCGTTTGAACTCTTGATTCGCACACGAAACCGAGTTCGCTGTGATTGCATCCGTTATGCTAATAAGGCACAGAGGGACAGCATTATTGGTTTTGCAGACATGATCTTTGATGAGTTGAAGATTTTGACCTGAACTGCCACAGCGAGCGCTCTCCGTGCATATGCTTCTTCATTCTGTTTACGCCCAATTTAGGAAAGGCAGCTTGAGAATATGATACGAACAGCAGTGGTCGCGGCCTGGGCGGTTGTAATTACCTTCATTTGCGCTTCGTTAGCCATTATTACATCATTCCCAAGCAGAGGAGGTAACGTTCCCCACTTGGTGGGACGGTTCTGGGCAAAGTCAATTCTCTGGGTGAGCCGAGTCAAGGTATCCGTGCAAGGATTGGAACATATTGATCCTGACGCTACTTACCTCTATATGGCCAATCACCAGAGCATGTTTGATATTCTGGCGCTCCTGGGGTGCCTGCCGGTTCAGTTCCGATGGCTGGCCAAGATGGAACTCTTCCGGATACCTATCTTTGGGTATTCAATGGCGCGCGTGGGCTATATAAGCATTGATCGTTCTAATCGAAAGTCGGCCATCAAAAGCCTTAAGGAGGCAGCTCAAAAGATTGCCCAGGGGGTTTCGGTTGTAGTCTTTCCAGAAGGGACGCGGAGCCCGGATGGCCAGGTTATGCAGTTTAAAAAAGGTGGTTTCTACTTGGCTATCGACTCGGGACGTCCGATTGTACCTGTTGTGATTTGGGGAAGTCACTATGTCATGCCGAAAGGGAAGCTCCGCGTAAGACCGGGTAGAATTGTCCTCAGCGTCAACCGGCCCGTTGAGACGACCCCGTATAAAAAGACTAAGGACGTTCTGATGGAGTTGATAAGATCCACGATGAAGACTGATCTGGAAAGGATAAGAGATCAATAAACTAAACTTTAACGGAGGTATGAAGTAAAGCGGATGCGCAAGGAAATCTTGGGAGTTGTGCTATCATTTGCGCTCATATTTACTGCTGTGAGCCTACTTTCATATCATCCGTCGGATCCCTCCATTAATCATGCTGGGGCTTCGCGCGAAGTTCAAAACTTGTTTGGACCCGTGGGTGCCCACGTGGCTGGCTTTCTCATCTACCTCTTCGGGGTTGGTGCCTTCTGGATACCCATCGTCTTACTTATCACTACGATGTATATCCTGAAGGAGCATTCTAGAGGTATCATCTTTCTCACTGTCCTGGGTGGGCTCATATTGACGGTCGTGACGGCAGCGCTACTTTCGGGTTTTCGCTCCTACTATCTGCTCTTTGGAAGGCGGTTTTCCAGCGGGGGCATTGTGGGGATCCCCTTGGCCGATACGGTCGGAAAATATGGTGGAGCAACCGGGGGACTCATCTTCCTTCTGACGATCTGGACCATTGCTTTCATCATGACCACACGCGTATCACTCATTGCTGTGTCCAAATGGTTCCCCCGGATCTGTACCGGGGGCTTCGCTCGGGCAGGTACTGCATGGATTATCTGGAGGGAGCGCCGCAATAAGGCCAAGAGACGGACTGAGGCAAGTCAAAGGCAGGCGCCCAGAAAGAAAGCTGATGTTAAAGTTATAAAGCCCCTCAAGAAGCCGATCAAAGAGATTCAATCTCGCACGCAGGAAGTCTTTGAATTCATGGATGAGGGAAGGAAGTTTAAGCTCCCTTCCATTAACCTGCTTGAGGACTCTGAACTTGATCTCAAGGGGATGGATAACGAAAGCCTCCAGATGCAGTCAAAGCTCCTTGAGAAGAAGCTGAGCGATTTTGATGTATCAGGCAAAGTGGTGGCTGTGTCCCCCGGACCGGTGGTTACCATGTATGAATACGAGCCCGCACCGGGTGTGAAGATAAACAAAGTGGTCAGCTTGGCCGATGATCTATCCATGGCGCTTCGGGCCACCAGCATTCGTATTGTTGCGCCCATTCCTGGAAAAGCGGTCATCGGAATTGAGATTCCAAATATCGACAGGGAACCTGTTAGATTAAAAGATATGATCGCCTCCACAGCCTTTCAAGATTCCCGATCAAAGCTAACCCTGGCCCTGGGCAAGGACATCTTGGGAAGTCCGGTCATAACCGATTTGGCAAAAACGCCCCACCTTCTAATTGCAGGAGCCACGGGATCGGGAAAGAGCGTGGCCCTCAATGCGATGATTTGCAGTATCATGTATAAGGCAACCCCTGGAGAGGTAAAACTGGTGATGATCGACCCAAAACGCATCGAGCTGGCTGCCTACGAAGGTATCCCGCACATGATCACTCCTGTGGTCCTGGATGCGAGGAAGGCGACTCAGGCCCTGCACTGGGCAGTTCATGAGATGGAGCGCCGTTATACCATCATGGCCGAAAAGAGAGTGCGTAACATAAACCAGTATCATAAGAAGTTGGCCAAGGAGAGGGAGGTGCTCAAACGGGCAAAAGGATCAGGGGGTAAACCGGCGCTTGGGAGTGAACAGACCTCTGAATGGCTCCCCTTTGTCGTGATTGTCATTGACGAACTGGCTGACCTCATGCTGGTAGCCTCCCGGGATGTTGAGGTAGCCCTGACGCGTCTGGCCCAGATGGCTCGTGCCGCTGGGATTCACCTGTTGATTGCTACCCAGAGACCTTCGGTGGATGTCTTGACAGGCATTATCAAGGCCAACTTTCCCACCAGGATCTCCTTTCAGGTTTCTTCGAGAACTGATTCCAGGACCATCTTGGATACCAATGGTGCCGAGGCCCTCCTGGGCAACGGTGATATGCTCTTCCTCCCCCCAGGCACTTCCAAGTTGCAGCGTATCCACGGGGCTTATGTTTCGGAGTCGGAGATTCGTGGAATCACAGAATTCTTGAAGAAGCAACAAGAACCGGTTTATCAGGAAGAGATCCTGAAGGCCAGGTCAGAGGGCGAGGATCAGAAGGGTGAGGATGAATACGACGAAAAATACGATGAGGCTGTTGCTCTGGTTACCGAGACAGGGCAGGCTTCCATCTCAATGGTTCAGCGTCGTCTGAGAGTGGGGTATAACCGGGCCGCCCGAATGATCGAAATGATGGAGCGAGATGGCGTGGTGGGGCCCTCTGACGGAAGCAAGCCTCGAGAAGTACTAGTCAGGGGATACGGAGATGGTTGAAGAAAAGTGAGCTAAAGTTGTCTGACACCACGAGGCAGAAAGTTCTTCAGTTGTACTTTTTTAACTTTAGGCACTTTAGTTCACTTTAGCTCACTTTAGGCATTTGAATATGATAAACATCATGATCCGATTCTTCACCATTTGTGTTGTTCTCTCTGGTCTTTGGCATAATACATGCTGGGGCCTGGGGGCGGCAGACATCCTCGACCGGGTCCAGCAACGATATGCAGCAGGCGATTTCGAAGCTGATTTTATCCAGGAGGCGCATTTGAAGGCGATGGGGATGGTTGACTCCGCTAAAGGCCATCTCTATTTTGGAAGTCCCGGGATGATGCGTTGGCACTACAAGTCACCGGAAGAATATCTCATCATAACTGACGGAGATACGGTCTGGATATACCGGCCAGAGGAGAACCAGGTGATGTTGGGCCGGGCCGCTGACTATTTTGGCAGCGGGCAGGGTGCAGACTTCCTCAGCAAACCCGGGGAACTCACCAGGGAATTTGTGGTTGAACTGGCACCCGAAGAGCGTCAGGACAAAGAGCATTATGTTTTGAAGCTTGTTCCGAAGATGGAGTTACCCAGTCTGACAGAGCTTCATCTGTTCATCTCAAGAAAGACTTTTGACATCACAAAAACAATTACCGGCAATGCATTTGGAGACAGAACCATAATACAGTTTGAGAGCTACGGGTTTGAGCGGGGGCTGAGTTCATCCCTGTTTGTATTTGAGGTCCCGAAGGGTGCAGAAGTACTGCAGCTTCAGGGGGAACAAGTCGGGTATTAACCATGACCGATGGCATGGCACAGGAGATCAGGGCACTTCTAAAAGAGCGAAATGCAATTCTTCTCGCCCACAACTACCAACGGCCGGAGATTCAGGATGTTGCTGACTTGACCGGGGATTCACTTGATCTAAGCATAAGGGCGGCCAAGACTAATGCGGACGTGATTCTCTTCTGCGGTGTCCGCTTCATGGCCGAGACGGCTTCGATCGTATCACCGGACAAGACCGTGCTTATGCCTCGCCTCGACACAGGATGTCCCATGGCCGACATGATAACACCTGAGGCCCTCAAGACTAGGCTGGCCAAACTGGGTAAGATGCCCGTGGTCACCTATGTGAATTCAACTGCATCCGTGAAAGCCCATTCTACCGTCTGCTGCACTTCCGCCAATGCGGTTGCTGTTGTGAACAGCTTGGCAGAAGATGAAGTCTTGATGACCCCGGATCGGAACCTTTGTCAATTCGTGGCCTCCAGAAGTAGCAAAAAGATTCACTGCTGGGATGGCTTCTGCCCTGTCCATGATCGACTAAGTGCCGAAGAAGTAATGCATGCAAAGGCCGCCCATCCTGAAGCCGTTTTTATGGCTCACCCAGAATGTCGCCCCGAGGTGCTGGCTTTGGCAGATGCTGTACTGAGTACGTCTGGTATGATCCACTTTGCCAAAGAATCGGATAGGAAGTCCTTCATCGTGGGCACTGAGGAGGGCCTTATCTATCCGCTCCAGAAAGCAAACCCGGACAAGTCGTTCCATAGAGTCTCTGAATCAATGGTATGTGAAGACATGAAGCGCACCACACTTGACGACGTCCTTGTTGCGTTGAAGGCCATGAAACACGAAGTGAAGGTTTCGGAAGAGGTGAGCGTACCTGCCTCCAAGGCGGTGGAACGGATGCTTGAGATAACAGTCAGGTGAGTCTTGGCGGGATTGTTTTGGCAGATAATTGGGTTAGTATAAATTCCTCATAATCATCCGAGGACATGAGCATATCTAAATCTTGCAAGGAAAAGACCTTTGCCCGTATGATCCAGCCTCGGTTGTAAGGCGAGTAATTGACCAGTGTGGGGTTGGCAATGATCTCCCGGTTGACTGAAACGACCCGGCCGCAGACCGGGGAGTAAAGATCGTTAAAGAGCCTGCTACACTCCACACTTCCAAACGACTCACAGGTGGCAATCTCGTCACCTTCGTTTGGGAGTTCCACATAGTTGAGTTTTCCGAGTTGCAGCTGCGCAAAATCAGTGATGCCAAGGGTGACAGTGTGATTCTCTTCATATCGGACCCAGACATGATCCTCAGAGTATCGCAGTTCGTCTAGAACCAGCAACGCAGCCTCCTTCTCCTACCTGCCCATATTGTGCCAACCGTCACAAGTATATAAACCCAACAATAATACGTTTGCAAGCATTTTTTTCACAAACGACATCAGGTAGTGCATGGTGCAACCTATTCTCTACCTATTTGCTCGAGTGTTTTATCAGCAATGTCAAAGTTTGAATAGACCTTCTGAACATCGTCCGAGTCTTCCAGGCCATCCATAAGGCGAAGCATCTGTTCCGCTTCCTTGTCCTCCAGCTTGACCGTGCTCTTGGGTACCAGGGTTAACTCTGCGAGCAAGTAATGCACATTCCTTTCATCCAGGGCCTTTCTCACCGCTTCGAAATCCTCTGGTGCTGTGATCACTTCCAGGGTGCTTTCTTCATCCCGGATATCCTCTCCTCCGGAATCCAGGACAGCCTCCATGACTGTTTCTTCGTCTGTGTCACCCTTTTCAAACACAAACAGCCCCTTTTTTTCAAACATCCAGGCCACGCAGCCAGCCTCACCCAGACTCCCTCCGGATTTGCTAAAGAGGTAACGGATATCAGCCACTGTGCGCTTCTTATTATCGGTCAAGGATTCCACATAGACCGCTGCTCCACCAGGACCATATCCTTCGTAGTAGATCTCCTCGTATACTACCCCCTCAAGGGCTCCAGTCCCTTTCTTTATTGCCCTTTCAATGTTGTCCTTGGGCATGTTCTCTGTCTTGGCCGTGGCAATGGCTGTGCGAAGACGAGGGTTGGCATCTGGATCTGCTCCTCCCATGCGCGCAGCCACCGTGATCTCTTTTATCAACTTGGAAAAGATCTTACCGCGTTTGGCGTCCGTGGCACCTTTCTTACGCTTAATTGTGCTCCACTTAGAATGACCGGACATGCTGCCTCCTCATTTACTTCTTCTATCTTCGAGACCTTTGCATAACTCCTGATAAATTGCTCATCAGATAGTTACTTTCCCTTTTCATACTGTAAAAACTTTACCAAAAACCATGTTAAGCTGTTGATTATACTTGACTATAAGCTATTTCTATGCTATGTTTTCTCCACAAAATAAGC
>JBEQLC010000087.1:0-7753 GCA_040326175.1 Desulfobacteria bacterium
CCTGGGACACGGTTATCCACCCGGATCTTGCCGGTTACAAGATGTTCTACCGTGAGACATCTAAAAGCTACGATTATCTGGATCCTGTATGGACTGGCACTGAGACCACTTGGACAGTCTTCGACCTTGACGAAAACACCAGCTACTGTTTCGTTGTGAGGGCGTTTGATACCTTTGGGAATGAGAGTGACGATTCTAATGAAGTTTGCTGGCCGCCGCCCTCCGATTCCAACACCCCCCCGGTGCTCGGTACCATCGGTTCCAAGAGCGTAAATGAGGGAGGACTTCTCACCTTTACTGTATCGGCAAGTGATCCAGACGGAGATGGATTAACCTTCAGCGCCAGTAATCTTCCCACCGGTGCGAGTTTCAATCCATCAAGTCAGGTGTTCAGTTGGACGCCGGACTATGGCGATGCCGGAGACTATACCGTTACCTTTACCGTAACCGATAAAGGTTCACCGCCTGAAAGTGATTCCGAGACGGTGACCATCACGGTGGGTAATGTAAACCGGCCACCTGTGCTTAATCCCATTGGTGCAAAGAGTGTGGACGAGGGTAATTTACTTACCTTTACCGTAACGGCAAGTGATCCGGACGGAGACGGATTAACCTTTAGCGCCAGTAATCTTCCCACCGGAGCGAGCTTCAATCCATCCTCCCACGTATTCAGTTGGACGCCGGACTATGGTGATGCAGGAATCTATAATGTTCAGTTCACCGTAACCGATAATGGCACACCGGCAGAGAGCGATCTGGAAATTGTCCCTATTACAGTCGTAGAGCCCCCGGCTTCTAATCTGCCTCCCGACCAGCCGATTATCGCCTCGCCCCATGATGGCGAAATGGAAACGGATTTACTTCTCACAGTGGAGACAGAACCATTCTCCGATCCGGACGGCGACACTCACAAAGAGACCCAGTGGCAGATCGTTAAGGCTGCTGACTCCTCAGTTGTTCTGGAGGTAGTAAGTAACGAACACCTAACCGCAATCTCCGTTCCGCACGCTGTCTTAGATCGAAACACCACCTACAATGTGAGCGTTCAGTTTTTCGATGTCTACGACGAACCTTCACCCTGGTCTGACCCGGTGGTATTCACCACCCATAACAGTGTCGTCGACTATGACGACGACGGCATCCCCGACGACAGAGAGGTCGATGACACTGTTGACCTCAATGAAGATGGAACACCGGATAACGATCAACCAGATGTTATAAAGAGCGCTAAATCGGCCGTTGCCGGTAAGAAACCTTTTGGAATTTGTAAAATTGAGACAAATGTCGATAGCATTGTTGTGCTGGAGCCCATTCATCCTTCCGAGATAATGGACAAGAAGAATAAACCGAAGAAGTTCTTATATGGACTCGCCGCCTATCGATTGAAGGTAAACCAAGTAGGTGCAACTACCCAGGTCAAAGTGTATTTTTCAGAAGATATCTCTGAAACCTCTGGATATTACATTTATGACACCATCAACGGTTGGCAGGACTACACCCAGTACACTATTTTCAATCCCGGCCGCCGCTCGGTAACGGTTGAACTCCAGGACGGCGGTCACGGCGACAGCGACGGCGTGGCCAATGGAATTATTGTTGACCCAGGTGGCGTTGTGGGTGCCGCTACTGATGGACTTGATCCGGGAGCCGGTGGCGGCTGCTTCATTGCGAGTGCAACCTTAGGTTCTTCTATGGAACCCAATTTGAAGCTGCACGCTGCGAGCTACTTAGCCCGGATATTTCATGAATTGCTGTCGCGAGACCACGAAGATGGGCGTGCCACCGGGCAACCGTCCCGCGGTACCGCGGGATTGGTTCCGAGGCGTGAGGCGTACCTGAACGGTACGTCGCAGGGAGAGCCTGTCCTGCCTGTCCCGAGCTTGTCTCGGGGAGCGAAGCCGAAGGAATACCCGAGGACGCCAGGAAGGACGGCCATTGATTGCAGATTGGAGATTGCGGATTGCGGATTTGAGATTGCAAAAGACCGAGTAAGACAAAGTAAACGGTGGTAGTTAAAGTTGCATTCTTGTTTTACTCAAATAACCAGTTTGGATCAGAAACCCTTCAATCTGAAACCGGGAACCCGCCCGAAGGGTGGGAGTCCGAAGGACAAATCTAAAATCTAAGATTCTGAAGTGGTCGCAGCAAGTGATTCCTGACTATGCAACCTTTTCAACTAAACTGTGATGCAACTCCACCGACGCTTGGTAATTGATAAAATTGAGCAAAACCCTGATGCGACCCTGGTCGGATGACCAGTGGTCGAAGACGCCTAGTAAATCCTTCAAGGGACCGCGGGCAATGCGGACTTGGTCATTCTTCTGCAACGGTTGCTGGCGAATAACTCCGTCTTCCTGCTCCAGGCGTTGAATCGCCTGCACTATTTCGTCGTCAACAAACATCGGACTGACACTTTCGGGCAGCAGCTTTTTCACCCCTTGTGTCCAACGAACGTGCCCAAGGTTTTCATCTTTATCGAATCGGCAAAAGAGATATCCAGGGAAAAGAGCTTGTTTACTTTTGACGTTTTTGAACTTCCGAACCTTAACCACCTCCATACGGGGCAAGTATGTGTGAAAACCCTTTTCTTTAAGAAAGTGAAGGGCCCGTTCTTCTTCACGGGGCTTGGACTGGACGACATACCATTTCAATTCAGGGGTCCCCGGTGTAATAGATAAATCATTACACGGGGCAGGCAGGGATCCGGTTTCAGGTGTCAGCAGAGCTTGCTCGTTAGAATCGTTCGAGTCATCAAAACCGTTGTTGCCGTTTCGAGAAGTCATATGACGTGTCCTTCGTGTTCTTCGTGGTTAGACTTAAATCTTTCTCTGCGCTCTCGGCGATCTCTGCGGTTAATTTCTTTTTAGTGCCTTCTGCCGCCTGTCAGCTGTCCCCCTTGCCGCGCCGAAGCTTCAGCGGAGGCGGGTGACATTTGCTCCCTGGCTAACTCCCGATACCTATCCTTGATCTCGTATTCCTTGATCTTATTAAGTAAGGCCTTATAACTTATCTTGAGCAAAGATGCGGTTTTTCGACGATTCCAGCGAGTGTAGGAGAGGACGTCTAAAATAGTATCGGTCTCTGCCCTACGGGCTGCCTCCTTGGTGACCTCTTTTAAAGGCAGTCTAGATATGGGTGCCCCGGAATATCCTGTAGCCAGCGGGACTATGTGCTCAGGCACCAAGCCGCTCACGGAATCTGCGATAGCGTACTGGTTCCTGAGCTTGGCAAAAAAGCTTTCTTCATCCCGGAGAACAGAGAAGCTTTTGAGCGTGTTTTCCAGTTCGCGTATGTTCCCAGGCCATGCGTAGCGATGCATTCGCTCTAATATTCCACCGTTAATTTTTATTTCTGCATTTCCGTTAAGGGCAGAGTGTTTTTTCAGGAAATGCTCACACAGGGGGGCAATATCCTCCATGCGATCCCTGAGTGGTGGGACGTGAATGGAGATCACGTTGAGTCGGTAATAGAGATCCGCTCTGAACCGCCCTTCCTCAACCCCCTGTCTCAAATCCGAATTGGTAGAAGCGAGCACGCGAACATCGATTTCTGCATTGGTAGTGCTGCCAAGAGCTGATACCTCGTCGTCCTCCAAAACTTGAAGCAGCTTGGGTTGCAGGTGGAGAGAGATCTCGCCGATCTCGTCCAAAAGAAGAGTGCCTGCGTGAGCCAGCAGGAACTTCCCTGGCTTGCTCCTCCAGGCGCCGGTAAATGCACCTTTCTCGTAGCCAAACAGTTCGCTCTCAATGAGGTTGTCCGGTAGGGCAGCGCTGTTGACCTTGACAAAGGGTTTTTTCGCACGCAGAGAAAGGTCGTGAATAGCTCTGGCCACCAGTTCCTTGCCGGTGCCACTCTCACCTGTGATAAGCACGCTCACGTCTGATTTGCTCAAGCGCAGAATATTTTTCTTGATCTCCATCATGGCATTGCTTCCACCCACAATGGTCTCATTCAGTATTTCGTATTCGGCATCCTGGGATTTCTTGAGCATTCGGTGGATGGCAAGTTTCAAGTCATCGGGATTGAAGCTCCTCGGTAGGCAGCAAATATTGTCTCCTAAAGGTATATTGTCAGGCTCCATTTCGTCAGAATTTTCACTGATGTAGATGGTGGGGAGACATTTTTGCTCAAGCTCGACCACTTTGGCGAAAGCCTTGATCTGGCCAGGGCTGTGGCAGGATCCCAGGAGCAACACGTCGGGATTGTGCCGATTGAAATCAGGCAAGAAGTCTGCTTTCTGCATGACGGCGTGAGCTTGAAAACCAAGGATTTGCACCAGTTCGGTGAGATACTCCCGGGTGGGGTGCGAGTCTTCGACAATGAGGATTTTTCTCAGTTCCATTGTTTTCTCCACGGCTCTAGCTGCAGGGTTCCTTAAGCGATCCGAGCACATCCACTAATATTTTTTTCTCTGAGCCCTCTGAGGGCTCGAGCGACCCCGAGCGACTCGACCTGAGCTCGTCGACAGGTCTTGTCGCGGGGGTGCGGGCGAGAACTTCGTGCCCTTCGCGTTCTTCGCGGATTGACTTCTTATCTGTGAGATTATGTGTCGTCAAAGGATGCTCGTGTCCTGGTAATTTGGAACTGGTCCTCCCGAGATAGAGAGGGATGATCCTCACTGTCAGCAAAAATCAATCGGTGTGCGCCGTTGATGCGATCGTTTTAGGTCGACCTAAAGGATGGTTCTTATGGTTGACTCGATCCTAGGATTAGGGGGGACTAGAGCAAGATTGATGCCAGGTTTGCTGGGTGGCTCAGGCTCAGAAGGGAGGGACACATAAATTGCGTGTGAATTTAAGTGTTTATGAGAATGTCAATATTTGATGACAGCGAAGGATTGCAGCTAGAAATAATGGAATATTAGGGACATAAAACCGCCTACCCATTACCCCACTACCCCATTTCTCCAATACTCCAATTTGCTTAATCTTTTAATTTCAACTAGTTAGATAAAAGCATTGGCAAAAATTTGCAACCTGGGAACTGAAATTTTCAGAATTAGAATCCAGATTCCACTTTTTTTGCTCCAAACCTCTCAAAAAGGTAAATCGCTTACCAATGTTGGTACTTTTTTACCCACACCGAGGGAAAAAAGTTTCTCATATTATAGCCAGGCGGAGTAGTATGTTAATTGTCAGACCCGTAGGTCGGATCGTTCTTACGCCAGTAAGGTTGATCCGACAAATTAGTCCAAGAGAGAAGGCTGACCGTATCCAGAACCCTTTACTGTGGGAGCGGCTTTCCAGCCGCGATAAGTGTTTAGCTTTGTTGTCGGATGAACTCCGCCGAGGCGGAAACCATCCGACCTACTCCTTGCTTTTAAATCCGCAATCCGCATTCCGAAATCCGAAATCATCTACCTCCAACCTTATGCCATGTGCCTTGAGCCTTACGCCGATTATTCTATGCCTGGGTCGCTCCTCTAACCCCAGACCTTATAAGGTTTTTCATATCAGAACCCCTAAACTGAGATTCTGCCGTGTTCTTCTAAGAATGAGTGGCTAAAACTACTGGGAAGAAGTCAATTCTCTGAACTTTTTCAAATAGCCTTCTATATAGGTCGATTCCAGAGTGACCACCATTTCCCCTCTTTTACCTACACATTTGATATTAATCCCTGATTTTGCTACTGACTCCAGATAACCTCTAGAAAAGGTTATCGCAAAAGCTTCTACTACTCCTGGGCCGTCAAACGTTCTATCTATTTGTATAAATTCCAATTTATTGCCGTTAACATCGTATGCATCATTAAAAAAGACCCAATCTAATCCGTAAAAGGCAACGTATAGTTGTTGAAATCTCGTTTTTTCTCGTACAATTAATGTTCGCAAGAAAACATCGGAATACCCTGTTAAATAGGGCTTTTGAGTGGCATGGTCTACCCTCATAGTTGGGCCGTTTATCCACGTTGACTTTTTATCAGCATAATATTTAGAGGTAGTATGTGTGTATGCGTCATCCACAGTTATATGCTTAGTGGGGCTGCATCCAATAACCAGAAAGACAAATACCAGCATAAATACTTTCTTTGCTCGCATAATCAACATTCCCTGATACTGATTCTATTTGTCACAAAAGGGGGGACCTTCGCCGGTGTAAACCCTTGATAAATCAATATATAACGTCCATAAAATTATAAGTTTCTACCATGCAGGTAAACGCTGAGCAGAGGCCAGCCTCCGGTGGAGTTATTTGCTATCTCTCTTACTGCTCTACCAGTTGACCGGACAGGTACTTGTGAATAACACTGGAGACGAGTGTCTGATAAGGTATGCCCTCCTCCAAAGCTTTGACTTTCAATGCATTGAGGTCTTTTTTGCTGATGCGAATGTTCATCCGTTGATCTTTTACACGTGTGGATTTTGCATATTCTTTGGCAGCTTTGATCTCCTCATCGAGATTTCTAACTGATCTCCATTCCCCTCTCTCAACAGATTCAAAAAGGTCCTGTTCGTCCTTGTTCAGCTCGATCATATCATCTCTCCTTGTCAAGGTACAATTTTGTGTATTTCCTGCTGGGGAATATCGTTTTCAAAGTTCGTTCATCTCCATGATCTACAAAAGGCACAATGTATGCGTAGTTCTCGATCTCTACCACATAGAGATTCTGCCCTCCGTATTTCTCGGGGTTGGGATGCTCTAGCACATCCAGGAGTTGATCGTTTTCAATAGCAAATATAACGTGCTCAAAGGATATTCCCCTCTCCTTTTTGAGCATCTCATTCTTTTCGGGATCCCAATTGAATGATCTCATAAAAGAATAATATCTTTATGTGTGCCGATTGTCAACATCAACACGATCATCTGAATGCAACTTGACAACCTGTGGAGTGCGTAATACACTGTCATACACTGCAATGCAACATAAGAGGAGAGGATATGGGTGCTGTGCAAAAAAGCTTGAGGATACCTCAAGGGATCGTAGAGGAAATAGAAAAAATTGCCCGTGAAACCGGTCGCGATTTTTCTTCTGTTGCCAAGGATCTCCTTGCGGAAGCCATAAAAATGCGCCGTTGTCCTGGCATTGTGTTTGCGGATGGTGTGAGCGGAAGAAGAGCCAGGATTGCAGGAACCGGCCTCGAGGTTTGGGAGGTTATCACAACTTATAGAAGCGTTAATCATGATTTCAGCCGCCTTCAGAAAGCATACCATTGGTTGACCGAGCAGCAGCTAAGGGCAGCAATAGGCTACTATACAGTTTATCGAGAAGAGATCGACGAGGTGATTAAGCGAAATGAGTCGTGGTCCGGAGAAACGGTTGCCAAGCGATTTCCTTTTCTGAGTAGGAATGAATAACCGACCAGGGCGGCTCTCGCCCGCTCCCCTTCGACAGGCTCAGGGCTCTCTGAGAACTCTGTGAGCTCTGTGAGAGATAAAGCGACCAAGTGGCCAGTTAGAGGTTGATGCGTGAGATACTATTTGGATGAAGATTTGAGTCCGAAAATAGCTGCACTGCTAAGGAAAAAAGGTGTTGACTGTGTAAGCGCTCATGAAATTGAGCCGCTAGGGAAAAGCGATGTCTAGTCACAAGAAATAGAGATGATTTCATCCGCTTGACGGTTCAGTTCTTCAATGATCATTTACCCCATTATGGAGTTCTAATCATTCCAAGCACTATTCCAGGAGACAAATTTTCCTTCATAGCTGGTGCACTTGCTCGCTACGCCAAGAAACATCCCGAAGGAATACAGCCTTATACCATAGATTTTCTCTGTGCTCTCAGCGATCTCTGCGGTAACAAAAACCCAATGTC
>JBEQLC010000088.1:0-7729 GCA_040326175.1 Desulfobacteria bacterium
GGGCCTGATCCTGATGCCTTATGTGGCACCCATCTCCTTGGGGGTGATAGGTTGGCTGTGGATGCTGGACTCCATCTATAGCCCCGTTAATTGGCTGCTCCAGCGCACGGGGATCTTCGGGCCGGACTTCTGGCCCATGTGGCTGGGCAAGCCGCATCTGGCCATGGCCTCCATCATAGCGGTCCATGTGTGGCGCATGACTCCCCTGGCCACGGTCATCATCCTGGCCGGACTCGCCTCCATTCCCAAAGACGTCCAAGACGCGGCCCTGGTTGACGGAGCCGGCTATTTCCGGCAACTCTTCCAGATTACTATTCCTATGATGCTTCCTATCATGTTGGTGGCCATCCTTTTCGGGATAGTCTTCACCGCCACAGACATAATCATCATTCTGGTGTTGACCCGCGGGGGGCCCTATGATTCCACACAGGTGCTGGTCAGCCAGGCCTTCTACATGGGTATCGATGCAGGTGATTTGGCCAGCGGGACGGCCATAGCCCTGTTTCTTTTCCCGCTTCTGTTAGCCGTGGCCATATTCATGCTTAAGATGGCCCGTCGGGCGGAGGTGACCTGAGATGGTGATAGCGACGGAGTCTATCAAGCGAGTGGGGCTGAAGATCGCGCATTTCGGAACCGTGACCGTCTTTGCCGTCTTTGCGAGCTTGCCTTTTTTGTGGATGCTTATCACTACCTTCAAGCAGGATGCCGACCTTTATAACCGCGCCAACAATCCTTTTATCTTTAATGCGGCGCCCACCCTGACCCATCTGGAATATCTGTTCAAAGAGACCCTGTTCGTAAAGTGGCTATTTAACACGGCCATGGTGGGCACCCTCGTAGTTGCCATAACCCTGGTTTTGGCCGTTCCCGCTGGCTACAGCCTCGTGCGCCTTGGGGGGCGCTTGGGCGAAAGGCTCGGCATCGGGATATTCCTCACCTACCTGGTTGCTCCCACCATCCTGTTCATCCCCATGTCGAGGGTGATCGCAAGGCTGGGCCTTCAGGACTCGTTGTGGTCACTGGTATTGGTCTTCCCATCCTTCACCGTGCCCTTTGCTATCTGGCTCCTGATGGGTTTTTTCAAGGCCATCCCCCGGGAGCTGGAGGAGGCTGCCATGATCGATGGTTACAGCCGGTTTGGGGCCTTCATAAGGATGGTCATTCCCATTTCCACGTCGGGGATACTGACGGTAGTAATATTCACCTTCACCCTGGTAGTGCAAGAATATATCTACACCCTGACTTTTATAACCGCGGCATCCCAATACACGGTGAGCGTGGGGGTGCCCACTTTTCTGGTACATGGGGATGTCTACAACTGGGGTGCGCTGATGGGTGGTTGTCTCATTGCCTCCCTGCCCATTGTCATCGTCTACAACTTTTTTGTGGACCGATTCATTGCCGGTCTTACGTTGGGGGCTGTTAAGGGTTGACAAGCTTTAGAGACCGGGCTCCCACTCCCATTTCCACGCGACTATTTTCTTTAGTGATTATTCTTCCAGCTTCGGAAAACCAATTGTGGCAGTATACGACAAGTAACATAAGTTTATATTGGGAGTAAAAACATGGCTGTTTTGGAGGAACCGGTAAAAAGTGTATCCCTGATCAAGAATTATATCGATGGCGCGTGGGTCGAGTCTAAAGGCGAAATTGTCGACGTGGTCAATCCAGCTACCTGTAAAATCATCGGTCAAGTGGGGATTTCAACAAAAGAAGAAATAGATGCTGCGGTAATGGCAGCAAAAGAGGCCTTTGCCGATTGGAGACGGACACCTGCAGTTAGCAGGGCAAGATATCTCTTCAGATTATTGCACTTATTGGAAGAGAACTTCGAAGAATTGAGCAGAATCCAGACCCAAGAGCATGGAAAGACCATAGATGAGTCCAGAGGGGAAACTAGACGTGGCATTGAAAATGTGGAAGTGGCCTGTGGGATTCCTACCTTGATGATGGGAGATAGCTCAGAGGATATTGCCTCAGGTATAGATGAGTATCTCATACGAGTACCTTTGGGGGTTTTCGGAATAATAGGGCCCTTCAACTTCCCGTTCATGATTCCTCTCTGGTCAGCACCGTATGCGGTGGCCACGGGGAATACCGTTATTATCAAACCATCCAGCGAGGTCCCATTTTCTCAAACAAAGATCGCTGAACTGGTCGATGAAGCGGGATTTCCTCCCGGGGTATGGAACGTGGTACACGGCGGAAGATCCGTGGTGAACGGTATGTTGGACCATCCGGATATCGAAGGCATAACATTCGTGGGGTCCACACCGACCATGAAAGACGTTATATACCCTCGTTGTGGTGCCACAGGCAAACGGGTTATTGCGCAAGGGGGGGCTGCGAATTTTCTCGTCATCATGCCCGACACCAATGTCAGGCCAACCATTCCGGCTCTCATGACATCATTTTTTGGCAATGCAGGCCAACGATGCCTGGCAGGACAAACGCTTATCGTTGTAGGGGATGATCAGACATTCTACACGGAGTTCATGGATGCGGTTACTGCGACGGCCAAGGAAATCATCATGGGTTACGGGCTTGACGAAAGAGTCCAGATGGGCCCTGTGAAGGATGCGCAAAAAAAAGAAAGCATCATAGGTTGCATTGAAAGGGGCGTGAAGGAGGGGGCCACACTCAGACTAGATGGCCGAAAGCTCGGCACCATCCGGGGGGATTACCCGGACACGTGTTTCCTAGGGGCAACTATTCTAGAGAACGTGGAACCGGATATGAAAATTGTGACAGAAGAGATATTCGGGCCAACCATGGGAGTCATCAGGGCCAAAGACCTGGACGAAGCCATAAGGATATGCAATGAGAATCCATTTCACAATGGGGATGCCATATTCACTTCAAGCGGCAAATCGGCCCGTAAGTTCCAGTATGAGGTGCAATCTGGAAACGTGGGCATAAACATTGGAATCGTAGCCCCTATGGCCTTCTATCCGTTTAGTGGCATGTCTGGTTCATTCATGGGGGTATTACACTCCCAGGGCAAGGAAGCCGTCCGTTTCTTTACGGAAAGCAAGGTGTGTATACATAGGTGGCTCTAGTGAGGGAGGCAATCCATGAAACTCCAAACATGTTCTGAGACCATTAGCTTTGCCAAGAAGCTGGAAAATGCGTCGTCAGAATTCTATCAACATCTGTCCGAGCGCTACACCAAAGACAGGGACGTATTCCTTTCTTTTGTGAAAGAGAACCACCGATATGTCGTGCAGGTTGAAAGGGCGTATTACTCAGTCATCACCGACGCCATTGAGAGCTGTTTCGCCTTTGATGTTGATCCCAACGCGTATACTTTCGAAACCCAGCTACCAGACAGCGCAAGCCGTGCCGATGCCCTGGCCAAGGCTTTAGAGATTGAAGACAAGATCGTAAAGTTTTACTCGGATGCTGCTGAACACGCGTCTTCTCTGATGGCCGATGTTCCAAGAAACTTCGTCATCATTGCCAAAAAAAGGAAGAAACGCATTGAACAGGTCAAGTCATTGTCCCGGGAATCGGAAGTAGATGCATAACAAGGGATTGACAACGCTGGTGTCCACAGGAGGTTGCCATGGAATTGTCTGAGTGTATCCAAACGCGCAAGAGCTGCCGTGCCTTTCTTCCCAAAGAAATCGACAAAGGGATACTGGAGAAGGTTCTGGAGGCGGCAAATCGAAGTCCGTCTTACATGAATAGTCAGCCTTGGGAGCTCTTTGTAATCGCTGGCGACAAGAAAGCCGCTCTATCACAAAGGCTATTTGAACAGGCGTCTTCAGAAATCGCTCCCGCTCCGGACTTTCCTTTCGTCAAAGAGTGGCCGAAAGCCTTGGAGCGACGGGTGAAGAAAACCAGACTCGAGCGGTTCAAGGCTGTAGGAATAGATCCCAAGGATAAAGAAGGCATTCGGAAAAGCTACTTAAAGAACTTTCGTTTTTTTAACGCCCCTTGTGCCATCTTCGTTGGCATGGAGAGAGGCCTAACCTCCTGGTCGGTTCTTGATCTTGGGCTCTTCGTGCACGGCCTTCTTCTTTGTCTGGTGGCAGAAGGTTTGGGATGCTGTCCCCAGGCCATGCCTGCGGCATATCCGGATATTATTCGAGAAGAACTTGAGATCCCCGACACGTTTTCCCTGGTCCTGGCTATTTCCATCGGTTATCCGGATCCCGACGCACCGATCAATCGCTATCGCACAACAAGGCGGGACCTTGACGAATTTGTCCGATGGTATGATCTGTAAGCCGGCCAAGACAGTAAACAAAACCCACAAAACGTAGCAAAAGGACAGGTTAAGTCACGCTCTTGGATCTACAGATAGCTACCAATATGGACCTTTCAGCACAGTGCGGGGAAAGAAACATGGCAACGTTGAAGAGGGTAGAACCTGCAGCACTGTTCATGGGCAGACTCAGGCAAGGTTCCGATCTGCTGGCGGAGCTCACCGACCTTTGTACCCAAAAAGGTGTTCGCCTGGGGCGCATGGAAGCCCTAGGCGCCGTGCAGAAAGCCCGACTCGGGTTTTACAACCAGCAGACCCGGGAATACCAGTATTTTGACCTGGATCGGCCCCTGGAGATTACCAAACTGATCGGCAATGTCTCGATTAAGGACGGCAAGCCCATGGTCCACGCCCACATCACCCTGGCGGACGAGAAGGGGAATGCCTACGGTGGTCACCTCGCTCCCGGGACTGTGGTGTTCGCCTGCGAATTCATCCTGCATGCCTATGAAGGCCCCACGTTCGAGCGGACTTATGACGACAAAACAGGACTGCCTCTCTGGGATATGGCGGAGTGAGGCTGCAACACGACGGTGCCGCACGCGATACCCAATATGGGTCAGCCGGTTTCCAAAACCCATTCGGCCGGCTTGTTTTTTTTCTTGCGGAAAAGCAAAGCCACCGGCTATGCGGATGGTTGTTTACGACCCAATGCAAGAATGCCCCGACCTTTGGCCGGGGAGTTTCACTTCTCAAACCCAAGGTCGCCCCAATAAGGATCGCCGAGCATCCTGTTAATGCTTTTGCGTAATGGGCTCCTTGGCTAGACAGAGGGGATTTAAAAGGCTGCCTTTTTAATAGGCCATCATGACAAGGGACCAGGAAGAAAGGAGGGATCGACATGGCAGTTGTCCATACCAGTCGCATTCGCATCGAGAAACATGAGGGGCCCCACCGGACGGCCCACATCGAAGACTTCCCAGATCCAATCCATTTCGGCATTCATGGTGGTATTAAGCATTTCTACCAGGAGAAGTACGGCCGAGAGATCAAGGGCCCCGAGTTCCCTGCGACGCTCGACAACATCATCGCAGGCGTTGCGGGCTGACTGACTGGAACCTTGGGAGCCGCACTGGACGTGCGAGGAATCAAGTCGGCTGAGAATCTGGTTGCTGATGTCGAGGGAGACATCGAAGATGTGGATGGTGTGCTGAAAATAACGAAGATCCGCCTCAAGTACCACCTCAAGATTTCTTCAGGAATGAGAGACAAGGCAGATCGCGCTTTGTCTACCTATGCGGAGAAATGTCCGGCCTACCAAACGGTGAAGAGCTGCATCGAGTGCTCTTGGTATTCAGAGATTGAAGAAGTGTCGCGTAGAGTTGGTTAAGTGTTTGCGCGGGAAGGTGACCAAGAACTTTGGATACGGTTGAGGTTGTGTGTCAACGTCCTCAACTATGCCTGACTGCGTATCGGGAAAGTGAAAAAAGGGAGACGTCCATGACATTTGGACATTCATAGTGAGCTTGGGAACGTCTTTGACTAAGTTGACTTCTGAGCTTGGGGACGTCTTTGACTAAGTTGACTTCTGGTGAGCAGAATGGGCAGCCTGAAGTAGACACAGAAACTTGTTAGAAGTGGTTTCAAAACCCCATTTTGCGCCCCAGGACTGTGTTGTCCCGTTATTTGAGCGGGACGCCTTGCCCTGAAACACGATCTGAGATTTTGAAACCACTTCTAAGCAAACGCTTTCAGGGCCATGTTAATTTGTGAGATTGCCTCGTTTGAGGCCGCTTCTCTGCAGGCCCCCAATCCTCCATCAAAGAGGCGTTCATCGCTTGGAGAATTCACCCCCATCTTACCGAACACCGGGAATGTTTGAGGTCCCACCTCGTCCGGATAAAAGAGACTGTGCCATGCTAGCAAGCGGCCTGCCACAAGCTTGTTTGTGAGTTTAATGATGTGGTATAGGGGCAACGTGGCAAACAATTTAATGAACAGGCATTGTTGGTCGTGTGCCCTTTTAAGGGCGTTCAACAAGGAGGGGTCTGCCTTGTGGTCTTCAATTAAATGGTCCAAATAGAAGCCAAATAGGGAGTATTTGGTGCGGTCATCAAGCTGAATGAAATGTGCAAGGTGAATCTGCCGGGGGGTCATGTTTAATGGTCGCAGGAGAATCATATCGATCAATGTCTCAATCTCCCTATGGGTTGCCGTGGCGACCGAGCCCCCTTCGCCCCAGGTTGATGTATAATACTCAATGAGTTCATGGAAGATACGATCGATTACCGTATGAGTTATAATCCCTGCCGCAAATGCCATCTTCAACCGCCAAACACGAGGATTGGCCTCAATGGACCTGAAAAGGCTTACAGCTTTTTGATCATTCTTGGCCTTCTCTTCTTTGTGAAAGGCTCGGGAGAGCCAAACATACTTTTTGGGATTTAGACAAAACGGGGGCACGTCGTAAAAAGGGGCATCAGGGATGATTGAGCCCAGATAATAGGCTCCTATATTCCTTTCGATCAATTGGGCCAACAGTGTCTGCCCGTTCCTCCCCAGTCGCTTGACCACGTCTTGGGCTATCAGGATGTGGGTTAGCTCTTTCGCCATGGTCCTGTTCAGTCGGGGTCCAACCTTGTGGAAGAGAGTATTACGTGGTTTCAGAGATGTAGCCGACGCGCTCAGAGTGAGTTGCGGGTTCCGAGTTCCGGGTTGTAGGGCCATCGTGATACAACTCGTAACTCGTAACGGGCAACTCGAAACAGGTGTAACAACGGTGGTGGAAGACTAACATGAAAACATACGCTGCACCAAGGAGAAAAAAGGCGATATTTGCCTGGTGCATGTATGATTGGGCCAATTCCGCGTTTGCTACCAGTATCCTGGCAGCTATCCTCCCGGTCTATTTTACGTCTCTTGTGCCTGAAGAAGGAATCATCGTCCCGTTCCCGTGCGGTCCCTTGAGCTTCAGAACCACAGCAAGCGCCCTGTGGGCGTATGGGATCTCTTTTTCACTCTTATTGACTGCTCTTACTGCCCCTATTCTTGGGGGTTTGGCTGATTTCTCAAGTTCCAAGAAGAGATTCCTCCTGGTTTTTACATACACGGGCGCAACGCTTACGTCACTTTTGTATTTTGTCGGGGATGGGGACTACTGGCTCTGTCTTGCGCTTTTTGTTGCAGCGAACATAGGGTTTGCGGGGAGCATGACCTTTTATAATGCTTTCCTACCTGAAGTGGCGGGTGAAGACGAAATGGATTCGGTGTCGGGAAAGGGGTATGCCTTTGGCTACTTAGGCGGAGGCCTTCTGCTGGCCCTGCACGTGCTGATGATCACCTATCATGAGAGTTTTGGAATACCAGACAAATCAATGAGTATCCGGATCAGCCTTGCCTCTGTGGGGCTTTGGTGGGGCATCTTTGCAATTCCGCTTTTTGTGGGGGTTCCTGAAGCCAGGCTTTTACGGAGCAAGCCAGAGGGTTTTTCTTATTTCACGTACGGCTTAAGTCGGTTTC
>JBEQLC010000089.1:0-7685 GCA_040326175.1 Desulfobacteria bacterium
GCTACGGACCAGTACCTCAGTAATCTCCAGGGCCTGTTCACCTGTATCAGGCTGGGAAACCAGTAGATCGTCGCAGTTCACGCCCAGCTTTCTTGCATACTTGACATCCAGAGCATGTTCAGCATCGATGAAAGCCGCAATACCATCCCGTTTCTGGGCTTCGGCCACGATGTGAAGAGCCAGCGTGGTCTTGCCCGAGGACTCCGACCCAAAGATTTCAGTGACCCGCCCTCGCGGTACACCTCCCACTCCCAGGGCACGGTCCAAGGCAAGCGACCCGGTTGAAATAACAGGAACGTTCGCAAGGACCTGGCCACCCAATTTCATGATGGAACCCTTGCCGAACTGACGCTCTATCTGACCCATTGCGAACTCGACTGCTTTCCGCTTGTCAGCCGATATGCTACCCATCAATATCCTCCCTCATTGATCGCAACCGTTCGATGGGGAACTATCACTGCAAGGAATGGATGAGTTCGACCCCCCGAGCCATACCCTCACAGCGTTATTCTGATTTTTTCTTCTCAGCCAGAGAGAGAAAAGGTTTGAAAAGGTCGATGGGGATAGGAAACACAGTTGTGGAATTGCTCTCAGCCGAAATCTCCCGAAGTGTCTGGAGATACCGCAGCTGCAAGGCCATGGGATGTTCTCGGATAATGGTAGCAGCCTCTGCGAGCTTGCCGGCCGCCTGAAACTCTCCTTCTGCATTGATCACCTTGGCCCGTCGCTCTCGCTCTGCCTCCGCTTGCTTGGCCATCGCCCGCTGCATTTCCGGTGGGAGATCGATCTGCTTGACCTCCACGGTGGAGACCTTAATTCCCCATGGATCAGTCTGGGTGTCCAGGATCTCCTGAAGCCGGCTGTTGATCTTTTCCCGCTCAGAAAGAAGTTCGTCCAATTCAGCCTGACCGCACACACTGCGAAGCGTGGTCTGGGCAAGCTGGGATGTGGCATACATATAGTTTTCCACCTCAATAACCGCCTTCACCGGGTCCATGGCCCTATAGTAGATGACGGCATTCACTTCTAGTGAGACATTATCCCGGGTGATGACGTCCTGAGGGTCCACATCCATGGCAATCAGACGCAGACTCACCTTCACCATCTTGTCGATGATGGGGATTAAAATGATCAAACCCGGTCCCTTAGCGCCAATCACCCGCCCCAAACGGAATATGACCCCCCGTTCATATTCCTTGAGGATCCGTATGGCAGAGGCCAGAAAGAATAACAGTAGGACAAGACCTGTAACAATTGTAATCATAAGACCATCTGTAATCATAAGACCATCCTAATATTTATCCCAAATCTAGTAATAATTCCCGCTAAAACGACAATCTGGCCCAGGGTGCTGGCAAAGCACACAACCCCTCGTTTAAATGATATCAGAGGGCGAAGTGCCGAAGAACTTCCTTTTGGGTGAGGGCAGCTTAAGACAAAGGCGCTCGGGTGTCAATGTGTCATGGAAAAGGCCCGGAACTGCGCGAAGGTTGCATAGACGAACGACGTCAGTTTCAGGGGGCCATTTTGAAGTGTGTGGTAAGAATGAAGTGAGAGGGTTGGAACTCCCGACCATTGCTCACCCTGAAGATAGCGAGGCCCAATCGTAACTCATCAGCCCCTCCAACTCGAGATGGAATCGGTCATATAATTTTGCTTATAAAAACATCAGGTTACATCGGAATCGCCACATCTCGAACGCGAGTAGCTTTTTCCGACACCTTGATTCACGACTTCTTTACACTATCCGGCACATCGGAAGCCGAAAATACCTCAAGCTCTTTGCCCAAACCTTTAGATATTTCGGGCCAACTCTTTTGATGCGGATATAAGTCTAGAATCTCGGTTTGCGGGGCCGACTCTCTGTCCCCGGGGTTACATTGAAGCCTAATGCCTTAGAATTGAAGAATCAATGTTCCCGTGTTGATCATCGATGCCACGGCGATTTTTGTATGCCATTTTATACCGTTTTGGTTTATACAGGCACAAAGGGCACTTACAATCCACATTTGCAACTTACCGCAAATATTAGGTAAGTGAGTTGCAACAAAACGCAAGAGGTGCATTATTAGGAAGACCACCTTCGTTTATACTGAAAAGTTCTTTGCATATGACTACGGGGCAAGTCATCCCCTCAGGGTTGAGCGGTTACGCCTAACCTATGACCTTTGCCGGGCGTACGGCCTTTTTAACCTTCCTGATGCAGCCCTGATTGAAGCAAGACCTGCATCCGAAGCGGAGATCCTTCGCTATCACATGCCCGAGTACATTGAAGTTTTGAGAAGTGCCAGCACCGGCCAAACCGCCGGCAATTTGTTATATGGCGTCGGGCCGGGGGACAACCCCGTCTTTCCGGGGCTCTGGGAGTGGTCACAGATTCATTCGGGCGCATCCCTTCAATGTGCTGAACTCGTTTCAGAGGGCAAGACCAGCGTTGCCTTTAACATCGCAGGAGGGTTGCACCATGCGGACGCCAAGAAGGCATCGGGTTTTTGCTATGTCAATGATCCGGTCCTGGCCATCTGCCACCTTGTGGACAAGGGAAGGAGGGTCCTGTATCTCGACATAGATGCTCACCACGGCGATGGGGTTCAATGGGCGTTCTATGAGGATCCTAGAGTATTGACGGTTTCATTTCATCAGGATGGGCGGACCCTGTTTCCCGGTACGGGTGGGCTCGGCGAGATAGGCCAAGGAGAAGGTTTGGGTTTTTCGGTGAACATACCCATGCTCCCCGGCACGGACGACCATGTATTCTGGGAGGGTTTTGAAGCTGTCCTCCCTGTGCTCATGGAACGGTTCAACCCTGACGTGATCGTTTCTCAGCTTGGAGTGGACACATTCGTAGATGATCCCCTGGCCGCACTTGAACTCACAACCAATGGATTCTGCAAAGCCATCGCCTACGTGACCGAGCAAGGACGCCCCTGGGTAGCTCTGGGAGGCGGGGGCTACAACCCCGCCAATGTGGCACGGGCGTGGACACTGGCGTGGGCCATAATGAACGGGGTGGAACTGCCGGATGAGCTTCCCGAGTCTATGTTGGAACCTCTGTCTGCTCAAGGCTGCCGTGGGAGTAAGCTTCGGGACAGTGAACACCACAGCCCCTGGCACGAGAAATGCCTTTCATGGATGGAGAAATGCCTGGAGTATGTGGAGACAAATGTGTTTCCGAAGATCAGATAAACCCTGATGTTGCATAAACAACAGGGCTTAGGCATAATAAATAGACGCAAAAACACGCTTCGTCTTGATATGACCTTCTCCGTTCTTTCAAGCCTTTCTATTGACCCTATTAGCTCAATCTGTTAAATTTCCTATACGAACTACACAAAGTGAAGTTGTCACCGTTTTACACACAGCTTTTCTTGATGCTTGGGTTTGGCGGATAAATCCGAGTAGCAGGCTGCTACAAAGGAGTAGACAGGGGGTGGCTCGAGTATGCGCATCTGTGTGATTGATGGCCAGGGTGGTGGCATAGGAAGCACCGTCATTAGGAAACTCAGGGAAGTCTTTGATGAATCGATAGAGATCATTGCACTTGGGACGAACGCTATTGCCACAGCGCAAATGCTCAAGGCAAGGGCAAATCGGGGGGCTTCCGGAGAGAATGCCATTGTCCGCACCGTTTCCCAGGCCGATCTTGTTGTGGCCCCTGTAGGGATCGTGATGGCCCATGCCATGATGGGAGAGGTCACACCAAAGATTGCTGAGGCCGTGGCCGTATGCCCAGCCAAGAAGTTCCTTCTCCCGGTTACCCAGGAAAACGTGGAAATTGTTGGACTGCCGCCCGCCCCGCTCCCTCCGCTGATCGAAACCCTAATCGAAGAACACTTAAAGGAGCTGGTATCTAAAGATGTGTGAAGCCAATGCCTACATAATCCGGGATGGCGAGGAAGAGCTTTTGATGGAGGCAGTCGACAAGATTGAACCGGAAGATGACGGGCTCCGGCTGGTGAATATTTTCGGCGACCAGAAGTTCATTCACGCCCATATTCATGCCCTTTTCTTTGCCAACCACAAGATTCTCCTGAAGGAATAACAAGAGTTCGACAGGATATCGGGGTACGACTTCTATGAAGCTGAAGCTCGCCAAGACAGCAGGTTTCTGTATGGGAGTCCGCAGGGCGGTCGAGATAGTCCTGGATGCTGCCAACAGGCAACAGGGTCCCATCTGCACGTACGGGCCGCTCATTCACAATCCCCAGGTCCTGGAGATTCTGGCAGAAAAGGGTGTAACAATCCTCAGCGATATCCCTGGCGCCCAACCTGGAACCGTTGTTATACGAGCCCACGGAATACCTCCCCAGGCGAAGCAGGCCCTTGTTGATGCTGGATATACAATTATCGACGCGACTTGTCCCAGGGTCATCAAAGTCCAGACCATCATCAGGAAGTATGCAAGGCAGGGTTGTGCCGCCATCATAGTGGGCGACAGAGACCATCCCGAGGTTGTAGGTCTTCTTGGGTATGCCGAAGGCAGGGGCCATGTTGTCAGCCATCCGGATGATCTTGACCAACTCCCTGCTATCGAACGTGCCATTGTGGTGGCTCAGACAACCCAGGACGCCCAACTCTTTGATAATATTTCTATCACCATCACTGAACGCTTTCCTGACTGGAGGGTATTTAACACCATTTGTGATTCGACCCTCAAACGTCAGGCTGAAATCAGGGAGATGGCTAAAAACGTGGATGCGGTTGTGGTGGTGGGGGGGCTCAACAGTGGCAATACCCGCCGAATGGCCCAGGTGGTGGAACAAGAAGGGGTTCGGGCCTTCCATGTCGAGAGCGAAGCAGAACTGGACTGTGAGGCCATCGAACTATTGGGTTCCGTAGGGATTACGGCAGGGGCTTCTACACCGAACTGGGTCATCAAGAATGTCTACAGGACCCTTGAGGCACTTCCTCACCAGGCAAGACGATGGCGCCTTGCGGTCTTCAGGACACGGCGCTGGCTGCTATTGAGCAATCTCTATCTTGCGGTGGGCGCTGGCTGTATTAGCTACACGTGTGCGCTGCTGTCGGGCATCAGGCCCGCCTTTGCATCGGCCTTGATGGCGACTTGCTATGTCCTTTCCATGCATATATTGAACAATTTTATCGGCAGGGAGGCGGTCCGTTACAATGACCCGGACAGGGCCAGCTTTTATGACTATAATCGTGTAATCCTTTTGACACTGGCCATTGCTTCCGGCGCAGTAGGGCTCTTCATGGCATTTATTCAGGGGCCTGTCCCGTTCCTTATCCTCTGTATCATCAGTCTACTAGGTCTACTCTACAAGGTCAAAATCGTCCCGGGACGTCTCAAGATAGGAAAGAAGATCCAGCGGATTAGTGATGTTCCAGGCTCAAAGACTGTTCTGATAGCCCTTGCATGGGGCATAGTGACCGCGGCCCTGCCGCACCTTTCTGTCTCTTTGCATATTTCGGCGACGATGCTCTTCGTCTCCTTGTGGGCATCCGTCATGGCATTTGTTCGAACCGCTTTTTTTGACATTCTCGACATGCAGGGGGACCGGATTGTGGGGCAGGAAAGCCTACCTATTGTCCTGGGTAAAAGGAAGACTTTTCGAATACTGGAACAGCTCCTGGTGATCTTTCTGGTGGCTCTTATTTTTGCACCCATGATGCATCTTACGACCACCTTAGCCTATGGCATGATCCTGTCGGTAATCTATATGGCGGGAGTACTAGCAGCATTTGAGCGACAATGGGTTGTTCCTGGTTTCAGATTCGAGTTCTTGGTGGAAACTCTTTTTGTCTTCACAGCTATCGTCTCAGGTTTGTGGCAGTTGCTTGCCTGAGGCATGTTATTCAACACTACTTTCCCGAATGGACTGCAAATATTCTTCCCACTCGATCGGTAGCATATACTTCTTCTGGTTGTTACATTCCTTGCATGAAGGTACCACATTCCCCCTGGTCGATTTGCCTCCTCTTGACATGGGCACGATATGATCCATGGTGAGGGTTTTAGGGGGATAAGATCTACCACAGTAGTGGCATCGGCCTAGAGCCAGCCGGCGCTTCCACCATTGAGAACCTCTCAATTCCCTGGCTTTCTGCCGCTCCCGGCTGAGAGAGGCATCGTCTATGTCATTCGTGCAGATATTCAAAGTCTTGTCTCGCAGCCCTCTATGTTTGGATTACACTATAGAACAAGCTATAACCAAGCAAACCCTCCATTTCAAGCAAAAAGGGTGTCACTCAAGTAAAGTGTTTGCCTTGCAAATGCTTTCAACGTAGTCTATATTCAAAAAAAAGCCTATGAAATCTCCGGACATGGAAACCAAAAACGTCCCGTTCACAGAATTTGACCTTCCGCAAGAAGTCTTGAAGGGGATAGGAACCGCAGGCTTCTCCCACTGCACATCGGTTCAGGCTATGGCCCTGCCAATCACACTGAAAGGAGGCGATGTCGCTGCCCAGGCCCAGACCGGCACGGGCAAGACAGCCGCCTTTCTTATTACGATATTTGATTACCTAAGCAGGAACCCTAAAGCGAAAGACGCAGGACCTCATGCCCTGATCATTGCACCCACCCGAGAGCTCACAGTGCAAATCTGCGAGGAGGCCAAACTTTTGGGAAGTCATACCAACTTTAAGGTCCTGCCGGTCTTTGGCGGTGTTGACTACGTAAAGCAACAAAATGCCCTTCGCTCCGGCACAGATATTGTGGTCGCCACGCCGGGCCGTCTCATTGACTATATGAAACAAAGGGTTTTCAGCCCCAAGAATGTGCGTATCCTGGTTATCGACGAAGCAGACCGTCTCTTTGACATGGGATTTATCAAGGACCTGCGGTTCATTCTCGGGCGTTTGCCTCGTTACACTAGGCGGCAGTCGATGCTTTTTTCTGCTACTCTTTCATACGGGGTAATGGAGCTTGCGTATGAGTTCATGAACAACCCGGAAGAAGTTTCGGTGAATCCTGAAAAAGTGACCGTGGACAAAATCGACCAGGTTATGTACCACGTGGGCAACAATGTAAAGCCGAACCTTTTACTCGGTATCTTGAAGCACGAGACATGGAACCGCATCCTCATCTTTGCCAATACCCGAACAGGGGTCGACATGCTGGCCCGTAAGCTGAATGGCAATGGGTTTGCAGCCCTCGGGATAACCGGCCTGGTTGACCAGAAAAAGCGTTTGAAGATCATGCAGCAGTTCAAGGCAGGGGGGGTAGAGATCATGGTCGCCACTGATGTTGCCTCCCGGGGTATCCACGTGGAAGATATCGATATTGTCATCAATTACGATGTTCCCCAGGACCCCGAAGATTACGTCCACCGGATCGGACGGACGGGCCGATTAGGCAAGGCCGGAAGGGCCGTTACGCTGGCCTGCGAGACCTATGTGTATCATCTTGAGGCGATAGAAAACTTTATTGGAGAAAAGATCACGGTTAAATGGGCTGAAGACGCTTGGCATGAGAAAGACCGAGCGAAGCCGTTTCGGCCAAGGCCGAGAAAGGCTGTATCACGTCGCAGGCCCTCATCCGATCACTCAGGGCGTAGGAAGAAACCTGCAAACGCGAAACCCAGTCGTTCACCGCGGAAGCGCCAAGAACGCTGAGTTCATATTCTTTTGTTTTTCTCTCCTGTGCCCCTTCCATACATTCCAGAGAGACCTTTGAAAAATGTTTCCCGCTGCAGCGGGAAACAAGGTTAAAAAGAAAAAAA
>JBEQLC010000008.1:0-18193 GCA_040326175.1 Desulfobacteria bacterium
GCGAGGGGTTAACTTTGTAGCGACGGCGCGGAAAAAGATGGGTAGCCATGGATGTGAGAGTGTGTTAAACCATGATTATTACGGTCTGCCTTTAAGATCTGCAGAGACGCAATATGAAAGGACTTCAGCATTTCGAAAAGGATGAATTGAGTGTGGTTAACGAGGCCGTGGCCATTGCTGAGGAGATGACCAGCAATGCCTATAAGATGTCTCCGGCGGAATGGGGACGGCGGCAGCGTTATGATATAAAGACATTGGCAGACCTGACCCCTCGCGAGGTCATAGATGGGCCTTTTGCCCAGATCATAAGGTATGTTGGGCGCAAGCCAGAAACATCGCTCAGTTCCTCAGAGTACGATTTCTATAAGATATGTCTTCAGGACCACACAATACTCTATGCCCTTGAGAAGACCCGTGAATTGCGGTTGTCTGCGTTTGTACTATATATTGTGACCCACGAATTAATCCACGTCATAAGGTTCACAAAGTTTCTTCAGGCCTTTGACGCGTCGGCAAAAGAGAAGATCATTGAAGAGGCCCGGGTTCACGAGAAGACACAAGCCATTTTGAGACCGGCAAAAATATCGGGCATGGGCGCTGTATTCGATTTCTATAGGGCCTGGCAAGGACCGCTGGATGATTTAAGGGATGTGGGCCGAGACAATGATTCTTCTTCATAATGATTTTGCTGCTTGACAAACGGCCTTAATTCATTATGTTATTATGTGATGGTAGCTTGTAGTTGAAGGGAGTACCGAGATGCCCATTTACGAATATGAATGTAGAAAGTGTGGCGGGATTAAAGAGGCCTGGCAGAAATTCTCCGATAAACCTTTGAAGACCTGTGAGCTCTGTTCCGGCAGACTGCACAAATGCATTTCTCAAACCACCTTCCATCTCAAGGGGACGGGTTGGTATGTTACCGATTATGCTGATAAATCGAGTGGTTCGTCCCCCAAAAGCAAGACCGAGAAAACCGATACTCCACCCGAATCTTCCAAAAAGCCTGAATCAAAGAAACAGGAGTAATCCGAGCCCTATTGTTGGCCCGGTTTTCGAACAACATATGAAGAAGAATCAGTCCCGTGGCGATGTTGGCTGTATTTAGGTTCAGCAGTTCATGAATGCATGATTCACCCGTTGGTTATTATGGTGTGGGAGGTTACGGACGTTAACGGAAAATGATTGGCCTGAAACACCCCTAGTAAACCTGTCTTCACCAATCAGAAAATTTTCCCTCTCCCCTTTACAAATTTAAGTCCATGATTATAATTCGAAATATGTTTTTTAAGACTCACGACCTCATGCCTGAAATTCTTTGAATCTCTAATACTACATTTACGCAGGAATGTGACGAAAGGGGGTGACAACGAGGCTCTCGTTGTTGGAGAGCTACCGTGGCTCGAACCGAGCCGGGTCAATAGTTGACATACAAAAAAAATTTTAGGAAGAAGGAGATTTAGCGCTATGAAGATTAAACCTTTACAGGACCGAATTATCGTGAAACGTCTTGAAGGGGAAGACACGACCAAAGGGGGCATAATAATTCCCGATACAGCCCAAGAAAAACCCGCTGAAGGTTTGGTCGTTGCCATTGGCAAAGGAAAAGTGCTGGAAAATGGTACACAGATGCCTCTGGAGGTCAAGAAGAACGATCGGATACTCTTTGGTAAATATTCCGGTACCGAAGTAAAGATCGAGGGTGAAGAATATCTTATCATGCGGGAAGACGATGTGCTGGGAGTTATTCAGAAGTAGTAAGACGAGACTCTTCCTGATATTGTTTAGCCGATCGGAGTGTGTCGGACTTAGGAGGAATAAAAAATCTTAAGGAGGAAGTATCAAGATGGCTGCAAAAGAGATAAAGTATGGGATGAGGGCTAGGGAAGCCGTTCTGAGAGGTATTAACACCTTGTCGAACGCAGTGAAGGTGACCCTGGGCCCACGGGGCAGGAATGTGATTTTGGAAAAATCATGGGGTGCTCCTACCGTTACAAAGGATGGCGTTACAGTAGCCAAGGAGATCGAGTTGGAGGACAAGTTTGAGAACATGGGGGCTCAGATGGTTAAGGAGGTCGCCAGTAAGACCAGTGATGTCGCCGGCGACGGGACCACCACTGCTACCATTCTTGCCCAGTCTATCTACAACGAGGGTCAGAAGCTGGTAGCGGCAGGCAATGATCCCATGGATATCAAGCGAGGGATTGATAAGGCCGTGGAAGTGGTCGTATCAGAACTGGCAAAGATGAGCAAGCCGACCAAGGACCAGAGAGAGATTGCCCAGGTGGGCTCCATTTCGGCCAACAATGATGAAACCATCGGAAATATTATTGCAGAAGCCATGAACAAGGTCGGCAAAGAGGGTGTCATCACCGTGGAAGAGGCAAAGAGCATGGAGACCACTCTCGAAGTCGTGGAGGGAATGCAGTTTGACCGTGGCTATCTCTCCCCGTATTTCGTTACAGACCCCGAGAAGATGGTGGCTGCGCTGCAGGATCCTTTCATCTTGATTCATGAAAAGAAGATCAGCGTCATGAAAGATCTGCTTCCCATACTCGAGCAAGTTGCCAAGATGGGAAAGCCTTTTGTGATCCTTGCCGAGGACTTGGAAGGAGAAGCCTTGGCCACACTCGTGGTGAATAAGCTGCGGGGAACACTGCAGTGCGCGGCAGTCAAGGCTCCTGGTTTTGGGGACCGGAGAAAGGAGATGTTGGAAGATATTGCCATCCTGACCGGTGGCCAGGTGATTTCCGAAGATCTCGGTATCAAGCTGGAGAACATTACGGTTTCTGATCTCGGAAGGGCCAAACGGATGACCATTGACAAGGATAATACCACCATCGTGGATGGTGCCGGAACCCGCGCCGCCCTGGAAGGCCGCGTGCGCCAGATCAGGGCACAGGTCGATGAGACGACGTCTGACTATGACCGGGAGAAGCTCCAGGAGCGCCTGGCCAAGCTGATTGGCGGTGTGGCTGTGATCAATGTTGGCGCGGCAACCGAGCCGGAAATGAAGGAAAAGAAGGCACGCGTTGAGGACGCCCTGAACGCCACCCGCGCTGCGGTGGAGGAAGGGATTGTCCCGGGCGGGGGTGTGGCCCTCGTTCGGACTATTGAGTCACTCGACAAGATAAAGATCAAGGCATCCCAGAAGATCGGCGCGAGGATTGTTCAGCGGGCCATGGAAGAGCCGTTACGCCAGATCGCTGAGAATGCCGGCCACGAAGGCTCTGTGGTTGTGAATGAAGTGAAGAACGGAAAGGGTTCCTTTGGGTTCAATGCAGATAAGGAAAAATACGAGGACCTCATGGAAGCGGGCGTGATCGATCCCACCAAGGTGGTTCGTTACGCCATGCAGAACGCGGCCAGTGTGGCCGGCCTGATGCTGACCACCGAGGCCATGGTAGCTGAAAAGCCTGAAGAGAAGAAAGACATGCCTGCTATGCCTCCAGGCGGTGGTATGGGCGGCATGGGCGGTATGGGCGGCGGCGGTATGTACTAAATCAGCCGTTATTCCCAAGGGAAAACTACCAAAAAAGGCCCTCTTGCATTGGCATGAGGGCCCTTTTTACGTCCTGTGTCGCGGGGATTTTCTTGACAAACAGGGGGGTTATGATATTTGCAACCCTGACCTCTGTTGAGCGTTGGAGATTTCAATGGACTACAAGAAGACCTTAAACCTTCCAAAGACTGCCTTTCCCATGAAGGCTAAGCTGTCTCAGCGTGAACCCGAAGTTCTTAAGAACTGGGAGGCGATGGGACTCTATGAACAGATCAGAGAATCGTCTCTGGGTAGGCCTATGTTCGTTCTGCATGATGGGCCCCCTTATGCAAATGGACACATCCATATTGGTACGGCCCTGAATAAGATCTTGAAAGACATAGTGATCCGTTCCCGCCAGATGAACGGATTTGACGCGCCATACGTGCCGGGTTGGGACTGTCACGGTCTTCCCATAGAACACCAGGTGGACAAGGAGCTTGGCAGCCAGAAAAAGGGGATGAGCCAGGTCGAAATCCGAAGGAACTGCCGGGCCTATGCCGAGCAATACATCGAGATCCAGAAAGAAGAGTTCAAAAGACTCGGGGTGATGGGCGAGTGGGACAACCCTTATCTAACCATGAAAGACTCTTATGTGGCTGTGATCGTCAGAGAGTGTGGCAAATTTGCTCTGGACGGAAGCCTGTATAAGAGTAAAAAGCCTATCTACTGGTGTAGCACCTGCAAAACCGCTCTGGCAGAAGCAGAGGTGGAATACCATACGCGCACGTCTCCTTCCATCTATGTAAAGTTTCCTTTGGTTTCCGACATCAGCGACATTTATCCTGCCGTGGCTGGCAAGAAAGTCTATCTGGTCATCTGGACGACGACCCCGTGGACCATCCCAGCCAACCTGGCCGTGGCTATGCATCCAGATTTTGAATATACGGCTGTGGACGTAGGCGACGACCAGGTCTATGTGCTGGCCAGTACCCTTGTGGAAAGTAGCATGGAGGCCCTTGGGATTGCTGATTACGAGGTATCGGGGGAAGTCGACCCAAAGAAGCTGGAGGGCAAAGATTGCCGTCACCCCATTTACGATCGCCAGTCCCAGATTATTCTTGCCAATCACGTGACCTTGGACGTGGGGACGGGATGTGTGCATACCGCTCCGGGTCATGGGCGTGAAGACTACGAAGTGGGCCTGACTTATGATCTGGATATTTACTCGCCGGTGGACGATGACGGCCGGTTTACTGACATCGATTTCTTTGCAGGTATGTTTGTCTTTGATGCCAACACGGCGGTTATTGCCAAACTTGAGGAACTCGGGGCACTCATTGGCAAAGGGAGCATAGAACACACCTATCCACACTGCTGGCGGTGCAAGGAGCCCGTGATCTTCCGGGCCACCGAACAGTGGTTTATCTCCATGGAAAAGGTGGGACTGAGGCAAAAGGCCCTGAGCTGCATCGACCAGGTTACCTGGATTCCGGCTTGGGGACGGGACCGAATCTATGGCATGATTGAAAGCCGCCCGGATTGGTGCATTTCGCGTCAGCGGTCATGGGGCGTGCCCATAGTGGCCTTTTACTGTACGGGGTGCGGCACACTGCTCATTACTGAGGAAATCATCGATCATGTGGCCGGCCTTTTTGAACGCCACGGCGCGGATATCTGGTTTGAAGCCGACAATTCCGTACTACTGCCAGATGGAACAAGGTGCTCTGAGTGCAACGGCAACACGTTTGAAAAGGAAAAAGACATATTGGATGTATGGTTTGACTCTGGCGTGAGCCACACGGCCGTACTTGAAGGCAGGGATTATCTTACCTGGCCTGCCGACATGTACTTGGAAGGGAGCGATCAGCATAGGGGATGGTTTCACAGCGCCCTTCTCACCGCAGTCGGCACCCGCGGCAAAGCCCCTTATAAAAGTGTACTGACCCACGGTTTCGTGGTTGATGGCAAGGGCGAAAAGATGTCCAAGTCCAAGGGGAATGTGATTGCGCCGAGTGAAATCATTGATCAATATGGTGGTGAGATCCTGCGATTGTGGGTTGCAGCTTCGGATTACCAGGACGATGTACGAATCTCGGAAAAGATTCTCAGGCAGCTCACAGACGCCTACCGTAGAATTCGCAATACAAGCCGGTTCATGCTTGGAAATCTGAGCGATTTTAATCCTGGAGTAGACGATGTGCCATACGAAGAGATGTTGGAGATTGATCGCTTTGCTCTTCACCGTCTTCAGGGGTTGGTCAGGAAGGCCAGGGCCGCCTATGACTCCTATGAGTTTCATGCGGTTTATCACAACCTGTATAACTTCTGCACGATGGACCTGGGCGCCTTTTATCTAGACGTTCTCAAAGACAGGCTCTATACCTCGCCCGCAAAGTCAACTGCCAGACGCTCGGCCCAGACTGCGCTTAACACTATAATAGACGCCCTGGTGCGCCTTATGGCCCCCATCCTGGTCTTTACGGCTGAGGAGTTATGGGTTCACATGCCCGGCGCCGATGCCAGACCGTCAAGTGGGCATCTGACTCAACTCCCTGAAGTGGCAGAGAACTTGTTGGATGATGAATTGGCCGGAAGATGGGAATCAATCCTGCTCATCAGGGGAGAGGTGAGTAAGGCCCTTGAAGAGGCACGGACTCAGAAGATCATTGGTCACGCCCTGGATGCGGCAGTGACCCTATCCATGCCAGAGACATTGAGCGCAGTTGTCAAGCCCGATGCAGACGAATTGCGGACAGTCTTTATCGTTTCCAAAGTAAGCATTTCAGCCGAAGAAAGTCTTGCCGGCGGGCATGAGAGCACCAATATTCCGGGCCTTGCTATTCGCATCGATCCTGCGCCCGGCGAAAAATGCGAGCGGTGTTGGATACACGAACCATCCGTTGGAGCTGACGAGCTTCACAAGACCATTTGCGCCCGGTGCCTGAAGGTGCTTGAAACGTTTGAAGGCGCTGTGTAGCCACTGAGCGAGTGACTGGGCAGTTCAAAACAATGACAGAACGAATTCGAGAGCTGACGCATTCTCAGTACGTTTTGGACATTTGATATTTGGCTTTGTTTCGACATTCGACATTCGGATTTGCGGCTGACGCCTTGAACAGAAGCGGATTTGCGCCCTTCATATTCCAATCTAATGAGTTAAGCCTCAGTCCTTAGAAGAAGAGATAGCTTGAGAAGAAAATATGTCACTTTCCTGCTGATCGGTGCCGGCATAGTCCTGATTGATCAGGTAACCAAGGGTCTTATCACGCAGAGGTTTTCGCTGCACGAAAGCCTGGAGATCATTCCAGGTTTCTTTAATCTGACCTATATTCGAAATACGGGTGGTGCTTTCGGGATGCTTGCCGGGGAGGCATCCCGGTTACGAACCGGTTTGTTTCTTGCAGTTTCCTGCGTGGCCCTGGTGATCATTTTTTACCTCTATATGAGAATTCCTCGGGGCAAACCATGGCTGGACGCCGGCCTTGCCATGACCTTTGGAGGGGCGGTTGGGAATCTTATTGATCGCCTCCGTTTCGGAGAAGTTGTCGATTTTCTCGATTTTCACATTGGGACTCTACACTGGCCCGCCTTCAATGTAGCTGACAGTTCCATCTCCATAGGCTTTGGTATATTCTGTTTCTACCTCCTGTTTAAGAAAATATGAGCGTAACTACTCAGGTTCAAAGTTCCAGTTCAGCCGTCGTAGCCATAGGCTACTATGGCGAAGTCGGCGGTTCACAGTTCAACGGTTGGTTGGGTTAACCTCTGAACCATTGAACCTCGTTCCGGTGAACCGTGAACCCGAGCAGTTACAAAAGCGCAAAGTAGCCAACCGTGAACCTAACAACCTGAGCAGATAGAAATTATGTATCCCGTTCTGTTTCGTATAGGCCCATTTACACTACATACCTATGGTGTCTTTGTTGCTATGGCCTTCCTGTCAGCCATCGCCTTGGCCCTCCGGGAGGCCCGAAGAGTAGGCGAAGATTCTAACAAGATCCTGGACCTTTGTTTCTATGCACTCGTGGCAGCCATCGTCGGCTCGCGGATATTATATGTTCTGGTCAACTGGGCTGTATTCAGGCACGATCCTTTGGAAATTCTGCGCATATGGCATGGCGGGCTGGTCTTTTACGGAGGATTTGTTGGCGCCGTGGTAACTGCGGTCTGGTATATAAGGAGACACGATCTACCTTTCCTAAAAACCCTTGATATTATGGGACCTTCCATAGCATTCGGACAGTTTGTGGGTCGCATCGGCTGTTTTTTTGCCGGATGCTGTTATGGGAAGGCTTGCGACCTGCCGTGGGCTGTAACCTTCACCCATCCTGAGTCTTTGGCGCCCAAGGGGGTTCCACTTCATCCTGCACAGGTTTATTCGTCTCTAAACGGCCTCCTCATCTTTTTGGTGCTTGTGGGGCTCAAGCGCATCAAGAGATTTGAGGGCCAGATATTTTGGACCTATGTGCTCCTCTATGGTGTCACGCGCTTTGCCTTGGAATACTTCCGCGAGGATGAGCGTGGCATGTTCATGCAGGGGATGTTTTCTACTTCTCAACTCTTTGGCCTGATCATGGTGGTTATCGCCATAGCCATCATAATCATCTTGAGGCGGCGAAGTGTCTGAACTTAATTACAAGGCCTTGCCTGAACTCTTGGCCGAAATCAAAGCCGGTACTACTTGTCCGGTTTATCTTTTGTACGGGGATGAATTCCTTCACAGGTCGGCCTTCAAGTCTGTCCTAAATGCCCTTATTCAACCAGACCATCAAGATCTGAACTATGACGCAATAGATGGTGCGGGCGAGAACGTCTACGAGATTATTCAGCATCTGAATACATTCCCGCTCATTCCATCTGCCAAAGTGGTCGCCGTCCATGGCACAAGAATATTCTATTCGGCTGTAGTTATGGATGACCTCCTTGGTAGGTCAAAAGAGGCCTTTGAAATGGAAGACCTCGAAGAATCTGCACGCTATCTCCTCTACACGTTTAGTATGGCTGGCATATCGATTGACGACGTTCAGGAGGGGAACTGGAAAGGGGTATCTGACAAGAAGCTTAGGGAACGTTTTGAACAAGAGGACAATAGCGGATGGTTAGGTCAGGTCATTGCGCATTGCTTACAGGAAAAGATGGCAGTTCCGGTTCATCAGGATGATGCTGATGTGTTGAACGATGCTATTCTATCTGGATATCCGGAGACAAATTATTTGGTGCTTACCACCGACCTGGTGGATAAGAGACGCAGGCTCTACAAAACTATCAAGAAAATCGGCGTAGTGGTTGATTGTTCGGTGCCCAAAGGTGACAGGAAAGCCGACAAGGATCGGCAGCAGGCAGCCTTGAAGACCCATATGAAGAAGATCCTGAAAAGGGTTGGAAAAAGCATGGCTCCTGGTGGGTTTGAGTCACTGTATGAAAAGATCGGTCCGGACATGCGCAACTTCGACAGCGAGCTGGAAAAGGTGGTTACCTTTGTGGGGGACCGGGATGAAATCTTGCCCACCGACGTTGAGACAATCTCAAAGAGAACCAGACAGGACCCAATCTATGAGATGAGCAACGCTATTGCTGAAAGGGACACACACAAGGCCCTGTTCTTTCTGGATAGCCTTCTAAGGAGCAGTATTCATCAGCTTCAGGTCCTTGCAGTTGTCACCAACCAGTTACGGAAGCTTATCCTGGCCAAAGATTTCGTCCACAGCGAGTATGGCAACGGTTGGAGGAAGGATTTGAGCTATGCGGCGTTCCAGAAGACGATTTTGCCAGAGCTTGAGAAGCGTGAGCCAGATTTCCTCACAGGCAAGGCACACCCCTACGCCGTTTACATGACGCTCAAACAATCACACAACTATACCCCTGAAGAACTCAAGGGGGCGATGGAGCTCCTCCTTGACACTGACATTCGTTTGAAGAGCTCCGGCCAGAATGCCAAGATGGTCCTGGAATATGCCGTTCTTGGCATCTGCAGGCTTGAGGCTACAGGATCCTCAGGCAAGTCGTGAGTCCGAGGAAAGAATGACAGAAGTGCTTAGCTTGTTGAGAGGACAATGACAATCCGACGGGTTCTCATATTTGCTCCTACCCTGGTCATACTCTTCCTGCTCCAGTCCTATCTCTGGGTACCCACATACGAAGACCAGACACGCGGCAATCCAAATCGCCTCAATGAATACATCACGGCTTCCATCGGCGATGCAAGCATTCTTAACCCTATCCTGTCAGCAGACTCAGCCAGCAGCGACATCAACTCTATGGTGTTCGAGGGTCTCATCGACCGGGATGAAGAGCTACGTTTCAGAGGACGCCTGGCCACCTCCTGGGAGATCTATGAAGAGGCCTTTTTTTACGTCAACGAAGATTCGAATATCCCTGGTCTGGGGATCGCCGGGGCAGAGGAAGTGATAGTTTTTCTCCAGAAGGCCAAGACACAGGATTATCCAACCAACCCTGAACTTCAGGCATCCCTGAGCAATATCCAAGAGATTTCCATCGTTCCGGCCAGAGAGTTCTCCGTGACCCGGCATGAACAGAAGAAAGAGGACGACACGGTGCCGGCAGAGGTGAAAATCCGAGTTTCAGCCCCGGCCAGGATCAAGCTGGGCCTCGGCAGAGTGGATCAGGATCTTTTTCAAAACCTCTCACACATTCTCGGTAACGAGTACTTCAGTAGCTTCAATGGGCAAAGTTTTATCACCGTGGATTATGAGCAATGGCAATCCAAACGGACTGCTTACGCTGAGGGAATCCTGCCGGCCATTGAACACAATCCCATCGTCGTGTTTAATCTTCGTTCCAATGTCAAGTTTCATGATGGCCATACATTCGACTCAAACGACGTGAAGTTCACGTACGAGGCTATTATGAATCCCAAGAATCTGTCCCCGCGCGTACCAGACTATGAGCCGGTCAAACGCGTTGAGGTGGTTGATCCCCTATCCGTGCGTATTATCTATAAACGCCTTTATTCTCCTGCCCTGGGGACCTGGGGAATGGGGATACTGCCGGAACATCTTCTGAATGATGATGTCCTAAGAAAGGAGGCCGCACGACTAGGGAAGGACCCAGACAAGTTTTCCATGCGGCAGAGCAGCTTCAACCGCAACCCTGTCGGGTGCGGTCCCTTTGTCTTTCAGGAGTGGAAATCGGATCAATACATTATCCTGGATTCTTTTGACGATTATTGGGAAGGGCCGCCGAACTATAAGCGATATATTTATCGGATTGTTCCCGATCTTCTCACTCAGGAGATGGAGTTCTATGCCGGCACCGTGGACAGCTACAACGTCCAACCCCATCAGGTTGATCGTCTCAAGGACGATCCTAAATACCAGAGCTTTTCAGGCCCCTCTTTCGGGTATACATACATCGGCTACAACATGCGGCGTGAACCCTTCAGGGATCCCCGTGTCCGTCGAGCCCTGGGCATGGCGATCGATGTGGAAAAGATCATCAAGTATGTCCTATACGGCCAGGGCGAGCGCATCACGGGCCCTTTTGTCAAAGAGACCGATTATTATGATCAAGCCATACAGCCGGTTTCCTATGATCCACAGAAGGCTCTGCAGCTGTTGGGCGAGGCGGGTTGGAAGCGAAACAAAGAGGGATGGCTTGAGAAGGATGGCAGGAGGTTGCAGTTTACGCTTATCACCAACAACGGCAATGATCTCCGGAAGGCTGTCCTTGCCATTGCCCAGGATGCCTGGAAGCAGATCGGAGTCGATGTGCGGACCGATCTCTTAGAGTGGTCAGTCTTCATCCAGGAGAGGGTGGACAAGGCTGATTTTGACGCTCTCATTTTAGGCTGGAGTATGGGAATAGAGCCCGACCTTTATCAGATATGGCATTCGAGTCAGACCAACCCCCATCAGCTCAATTTCGTTGCCTTTAACAGTAGCGAGGCCGATGATTTGATAATAAAGATCAGGCAAGAATATGACCATGAACGTCAGGTGGCCTACTGTCACCGACTCCACGAAATCATTGCCCGCGAGCAGCCGTATACCTTTCTTTACGTGACCAAATGGACAGCGGTTCTGGATGAGCGCATCGTGATAAAAGAGGTCAATGCCGATGGAGACGTCGTCTATAAAAAGATTACACCGACCAAGACGGGCAACTACTCATTCTATTTCAACAAGTGGATAAAGCTGCCAGAGGTGCCAAGCTTCGCACTGGAGGGATGATTGAGTTGAGTAGTTAAGTTAGTCGATTCGTTGAGTGGTTATGCGTTCCTTTAACCACCTGACTATCATTTAAAAGGGTATGTAGCGTGTTATCATTTATCGGTCGAAGTATTGTTCAGAAAACCATCACCCTGTTCTTTGTCTCGGTGGTATCCTTCTTGATCATTCACCTCGCTCCTGGGGCACCGAGCCAGGTAGATCCTCTCAATCCTAAATTTACTCCCGAGATGGTCGAACGATTTCGCAAGGAATTTCATTTGGACGAACCCCTTCATATCCAATACACTTACTTTTATCGTGATCTTCTTACAGGCAAGACTGTCTCATGGAAAGACAACCAGTCCGTTCTTGGAAAAATCTGGGAACGGTTCCTCAACAGCCTTCCTCTGTTCATTGTTGGGACCATCATTACCTGGACACTTTCCTTTCCCATTGGAATCCGCTCGGCTATTTTCAGGGGTGGGTTATACGATCGTAGTGCCACCTTCTTTTCTTATCTCTTAATTTCCATCCCCGGTTTCTTCTTCGCCTACATTCTGATCATCTTTGTGGTGACCCAATTCCATGTGCCGGTGATCGGGCTGAAAACTTTCGGCATAGGAGACGCTGCCTGGCCCCGTCTTTTCATGGACAGGGTCTGGCATCTGCTGCTGCCCTCTATTCTGGGAGCCACCGGGGGCATTGCCATCCTGTCAAGATATGTTCGCAGTCAGATGCTGGAGGTAGAAGGGCAGGACTATGTGCGGACAGCAAGGGCCAAAGGAGTCCCTGAAGAGCAGGTTCATTACAAACATGCCCTTCGCAACGCACTTCTGCCCTTTGTCACCATGTTTGGCCTTATCCTGCCCGGCCTGATTGGGGGCTCTGTCATCATTGAATCTATTTTTTCCTGGCCCGGGATGGGAAGGATGGCCTTTGAGGCCATCCTGGCACGAGATTATCCGGTTATCCTGACAGTGAACTTCATTTCTGCTGTCCTCGTGCTGGCCGGCACCTTTGTTTCTGATTTACTCTACCTGGTGGTTGATCCGAGGATTCGGCTATGATGAGAGATGCTGCTGATACCGTGACTCCAGGTTTCCAGGTGGATGATCCTGTAGCCCCACAGCAGGGCTTTGGGCAGCTCCTCAAACAAAACAGGCTGGCCATGATCGGCCTTGCCGTTTTTGTCGTGTTCTTCTGTATTGCCCTCTTGGGACTTGGATTGACCAGTGGGAGGAATCCCACCTTCGACCCTGCCGTGGTTAGGCTTCAGGAGAAGTTGCGACCGCCCCTTTCCAAACCGAATCTTGAGACCTTGAGTACTGAAGAGGTGCCCAGGCTGGGGGTGTACCTATTTGGCACCGATGACTTGGGGCGAGATGTTTTTGCCAGGATGTTACAGGGAGCCTGGGTGTCTCTAACGGTTGGATTTGTGGCTGTAGGGATCTCGGTCTTTATCGGCATATTCATGGGTGGCATAGCAGGCTATTTTGGACAAAGCCATACTTCCATAGATACCCTGATTATGCGCTTTGTGGATATCATGCTGTGCTTCCCTAGCTTTTTCCTTATATTGACCGTTGTGGCCCTCCTTCCGGCCAGTATGTATAACATCATGATCGTTATTGGATTGACCAGCTGGATGGGTACGACACGCTTTGTTCGGGCTGAGTTTCTCTCTTTACGGGAACAGGATTTTGTAACGGCTGCGCGGGCTCTGGGTGTCAGTAATTTCCGGATTATTTTTCGCCACATGATCCCCAACGCTATGGCCCCGGTCCTGGTATCGGCCACAATCGGAATTGCCACCGCCATTTTGACCGAGGCCGGCCTGAGTTTTCTTGGGTTCGGTGTCCCTCCACCACATGCTACCTGGGGTGGGATCCTTTCGGACGGGAAGCGCTTTATCTTCGATGCGCCCTGGCTGACCTTTGCGCCGGGGTTTGCCATCTTGATCGTGGTCCTTTCCTTTAACCTGTTCGGCGAGGGGTTGCGGGATATACTGAATCCCAAGCTGAGGGAAAGACAGGGGTAAAGAAAGTGCGATAGAGTGCGCTATAGTCAAAAGAAAAGACGTGATTTGTTTTTGGGATTTCGATCTTGATGAACTGTCATGGATAATAGAAGAGACATTCTGCTCTCCGTCCAGGACCTAAAGGTTCATTTCCACCTGAACCAAAGACTCGCCCGGGCCGTGGATGGGGCAAGTTATGAGGTCCGCAAGGGAGAGACGGTCTGTCTTGTGGGTGAATCAGGTTGTGGCAAGACGGTGTCAGCCTTATCCATGCTCGGCCTTATTCCGCAGCCGCCGGGCGAGATCGCGGGGGGCCAGGTTCTGTTCAAGGGCCGAAACCTTTTAGATCTGGGTGACGACGAAATGCGGAAGATTCGAGGGAACCACATAGCCATGGTCTTTCAGGAGCCCATGACGTCGCTGAATCCCGTGTTCACCATAGGGGATCAGGTCCAGGAAGCGATCATGGTCCACGAAAAGGTAAGCGAGAGGGAGCTGCGTCAGAGGTCCGTGCAACTTCTGGAAGATGTGGGGCTCCCCGCGCCTGAAGAGAGACTTGCGGACTATCCTCATCAGCTCAGCGGCGGCCAGCGGCAGCGGGTCATGATTGCCATGGCACTGGCGTGCAACCCAGAGGTGGTGATCGCTGATGAACCGACCACGGCCCTGGACGTGACCATTCAGGCCCAGATTCTTAATCTATTCGGGGAGCTTCAAAGAGAAAGAGACCTGTCACTCCTCTACATTACTCATGACCTGGGCGTGGTGGCGAACATTGCTGATCGAATATACATCATGTATGCAGGGATCATCGTGGAGCAGGGTAGTGCCCCTGAGATTTTCCATGATCCTCGTCACCCTTACACTCAGGGGCTTTTGGCATCACTCCCCAATCGCGCCAAACGGGGCACGAGACTGCACAGCATTCCTGGAACAGTACCGGACCCTGCCTACAAACCGGGCGGATGCCCGTTTCACCCCAGATGTAATTTGGCTATCGAGACCTGTCAAAGTCGGTTTCCGGATATGTGCGATTACGACAATGGCCACCAGAGCCGATGCCCGGTGCTATACGGCCAGGAGACGGACAGAAAATGATTGACTTCTTTACCTCTCACAGAGCTCCCAGAGGTCACAGAGTTTTTGAGCAGATTTCGTGAGAGGCGAAATCCGCTCAAGCTGCCATCCAGCTGGCGCTGGAATTTTGAAGAAGTAATAGGGTGCGTCAATGCCCCGCCAATGGCGGACTGATTGTTTGGCCTGATTTTCCCTCTCAGAAAATCAGGCCAAAGAGGATATCTCAGAGGTCTCTGTGTGCTCGAGCGATTGCAGGGAGCGGGCGAGAGAAACGATTTAGAGAAAGAATGAATGCTTTGGATAACATAATACTGAGCGTACAGGGCCTCAAAAAGCATTTCCCCGTGCGCAGGGGTTTTTTTCAGAGGGTCATTGGATCGATCCAGGCTGTTGACGGTGTGGATTTTGATATTGAAGCCGGAAAGACCCTGGGCCTTGTGGGTGAGAGTGGGTGCGGCAAATCCACGGTCAGCCGTCTCATCCTTAAGCTACTTGAACCTGATGAGGGAAAGGTCATTTTCCAGGGTCAGGATGTCAGCGGCCTTTCCCAGAGCCAGATGAAGCCCTTGCGAAAAGAGATGCAGATCATCTTTCAGGATCCATACGGATCCTTGAATCCCCGCATGACCACAGGTGAATCGATAGAAGAAGGGCTGAGGACTTTAGGTGTGAAAGGACAGGCTGAGAGAAAGACCCGTGTTGAGAAGCTTTTAAAGCTTGTCGGCATATCTCCTGCCGCAGCTGATCGGTATCCCCACGAATTCAGTGGCGGCCAGCGTCAGAGAATCGGCATCGCGCGCGCTCTCAGCGTGGACCCCTCCCTTATTGTCTGTGATGAACCGGTATCGGCGCTCGATGTTTCTATCCAGGCACAGATCATCAATCTCTTGAAAGATCTACAAACCCAACTTGGCCTGAGCTACCTCTTCATTGCCCACGACCTGAATGTGGTTGGGTACATCAGCGATATGGTTGCTGTCATGTACCTGGGACACATCATGGAATATGCCCCTACGGATGAGCTTTATGATAAGCCGCTTCATCCCTACACTCTGGCGTTGCTTTCAGCAGTACCCGTGCCTGAACCGGACAAAAGACGTGAACTCAAAACCCTTTCTGGGGACGTGCCGAGCCCTTTGGACCCACTTCCCGGATGTCGATTTCAAGGGAGATGTCCGCTTGTTGAAGATAAGTGCCGGAAAGATGAAATCAAGTTCTACCAGGCGGGTGAAAATCACAGGGTGCGGTGTTGGAAGGTTATTGGCGGATAATTCTCTGACAGGAATGATGCAAGAAGTTCCTCTTATAGCAGTTCTCAAAACGGAACATGTTTCTGAGAACCTCTCTGTGTCCTCCGTGCACATTGTTCTCATGGAGCAGAGGAAGACTGTCAGATTTTCAGCGCTGCCTCAGTGCCGCTCCTTAAGGCTGATCCCAGATTTCCCGGGCAGACAGCATCACCCACACCTACTACCTGCTCAACCTTTCCTTCCAGGGCCGTCAAAAGGGTGTTTTCCGGCTCGGGACAGATAGAGAAGATCACCTGATCTGCTTCCAGCACAACCTCCTGACCGTCTTTTCTTTTAAGATGCAGGTTGTTCTTATCAATAGAGGTAGGTTCAGTTTCTGTTAGGATGGTGACCCCTTTATCAGCAAGTCTCGAAAGTAGACGTTGGCTGGGGATCTTCTTCATGCGACAAAGAACCTGAGACATTACTTCTACTACAGTTAGCTCTCTTCCAGGAGCAGCAAGCCAATCAGCTGTCTCGCAGCCAGTGTCGCCTCCACCGATAATGACTATTTTCTGGCCGGGGGTTACATTCTTCTCGTACACGCTCCGGACATCCGTCACCGTATCGGAGTCGATACCGGGGATGTTCAGAAGGGTCGGGCGTGAACCAGCGGCAACAATGACAACGTCAGGGTCAAAGTCCATGATGTCCGAAACCTCGGCCTGTCTCCCGAGACGGACCTTCACCCGACTTTTTGCAAGGGAATGTTTCAGATAGCGCAAGGCCTCGGACATTTCCTCCTTGAAGGGCGCCATGCTGGCCAGCTTGGCCTGGCCGCCGAGCTGAACCTCCCGCTCCCAAAGTTCCACCTCGTGCCCCTTCTGGCTGCATATTATGGCCGCCTGGATCCCGGCCGGCCCACCCCCTACCACAAGTACCCTCTTTGTTTCCGGGGCAGCTGAAACGTTCCAGCAATGCTCAAAACCGCAAAATGGATTAACGGTGCAGCACCTCCCCAATTTCGGGTATCCCTTTTCCGCACAGTCTTCCAAGCAGTAGACACACCCCCGGATATCGTCCTCCATATCGGATTCGGCTTTTCGTGGAAAATCAGGATCGGCCACCAGGGCCCGGGCCATGGCCACAAAATCAGCCCTGTTCTCTCCGATGATGTCGTCAGCCATATTCGGCGTATTTATCTTGCCTATGGCGACCACAGGTATTTTGACTAGACTCTTGATCTGAGTGGCCAGGTCCACCAATGGCCCCGGAGGGCTCTCGTGGCAAGGAATGGTCATGAATTTGGTCGATTTATTACCCGCATTGGCCACAATGGCGTCAGCCCCTGCATCCTCCACCAGCCTGGCTATGAGTTTTGCTTCGTCTATATTGAGTCCGCCAGGGACAAACTCTTTGCAGACCAGCTTGACCATCACTGGAAAATCCGGGCCGGCACATTCTTTCACCTTGTTGATGAGTTGGGTCAGGAAACGTGTTCGATTCTCCAAGGATCCCCCCATCCGGTCGTTGCGCTTATTAAGAAGCGGAGAGAGGAGCTGGGCAATCAGATCGCCGTAGCTCGCCTGAATTTCTACTCCATCGTAACCGATTGCTCTAGCGATCTTGGCCCCATTGGCCATGATTTCCAAAATCTCCGCGGCTTCCTCCTCAGACATCCCATTAGCCAGGGGAAGTGTCCATACATCTCCTTTCTTCTTGGCACCGGGCACTTCTGTGTCAAAAACCCTCTCCTTGGGATAGTTAAGCTGCATAAAGGCCTTTGATCCCTCAGCATGAATCACACCCAGCAGGGCTGATATGCTTTGGGCGTATTCATCCGTGTCAAGACGAAGTTCGTGAGGGCCCTTATATGCCCTTGGATAATCGAGACACGGGCAGTCCAGGACGATTAAGCCCGCCCCCCCCTTTGCCCTGGCGCGATAAAACTCCATCATCCTCGGATTGACTTTGCTTTCAGTGGCATATTTCGTGGGAAAAAGAGCCATGATGATTCTATTGTTGATCTGGCATTCGCCTATGTTGCCCGGTTCAAAGAGGTGGGGAAACTTCATCTCATATCTCCTTATAGAAGACGGTCACTACTGCGACCATGTGCAAAGAGACTTCGACATAACAAAGCCCATTAGAATCCATCTCAAGAATGTGGATCAGGGTTCAGGGCCCCGCCTGACGGCGGGACTTCGGATCTATTGAT
>JBEQLC010000090.1:0-7549 GCA_040326175.1 Desulfobacteria bacterium
GGCACCATCATTAAGAGAGTACCGCTTGCACCGTAACCTAGGAAGGCGATGCTGACCACCATGAAAGCGAAATGGTGCCAGAGCGCCACGGAGAACAGGCGCGTCAAAGAGACCTGAAGCATGAGAGTGGCCAGGGAGGTCAGGCCTATACCGGCAAAAAGACCAAGTCCTAATAAATGTCTCTGGTTTCCATCCATCGTTGTCACGAACAGAGGATGCCTTAGAGTGTTTTTCAAAAATATGTTCCGATTAGGAGAGGATGACAATTGAAAATATTATTTGGCTCACTTCTGGGTGTCCAAACAATATTTTCAGTTATCAACGACTTAGGTGAAAACGAAACATAATTGGCAGGTTTACTTATCAAGTGTGCAAAATATGATGATACCACTTGATCCAATGAATTTGGAAAACAAAAATTTGAAATTAGCGGGCCAGTGTGTTAAATTATACCACTTCCTCTTCATTATTTCACATATTCAATGCTTGAGCACAGAGGACTAAGTTGTTAATATGTCAAAAGAATTGATCATAAATGCGGCGGAACACGAAACCCGGGTAGCCTTTGTGGAGGATGGCAACCCGCGGGAACTCTTTATTGAGAGACCCAAGGAGTCTGACATCACGGGCAACATATACAAGGGACGCGTGGTGCGTGTGCTACCTGGGATGCAGGCGGCTTTTGTTGATATAGGTCTTGACCAGGCTGCTTTCATCTATGTAGCAGACGTCTTGAACCATGACCAGGAGCTCGAGTATCTCATGCAGTTACCCCTCGATGAAGGAGAAGACGATCTCACCGACCCTGACAATGAGAAGCGACCTCCTTCGCTTGACCATGAGTTCATGATTGAGGATCTACTCCATGAGGGACAGGAAATCATGGTCCAGGTGTCCAAGGCTCCCATCGGAAACAAAGGATCCAGAATTACAAGCAGGGTATCGCTTCCGGGTCGCTTTCTGGTCCTCATGCCGACCACGGACCACATTGGGGTTTCTCGACGCATAGAAGATGAAGATGAGCGACAGCGGCTGAAGGAAACCTTGATGGACGTACGCTCCGAACGCTACGGCCTCATTGCAAGGACAGTGAGTGAGGGGGTGAACAGGGACAAACTTGCCAATGAAATGGACTTTCTAACGTCCTTGTGGCTGGACCTTCAAAAAAAAAGTGATGGCGCACCGGTTCCAAGTTTGTTGCACAAAGAGCTCAATGTGACCCTTCGGGCGGTCCGGGATCTCTTCACTCATGAAGTCGATAAGCTCGTCATTGATTCCCAGTCGGGATACGAGGAAATATTGGAGTTCTTGGATACATTTATGCCAAAGCTTAAGACATCCGTCGAACTATACGAGGACAGCGAGCCGGTTTTTGATGTTTACAACCTCGAATCGGAAATATCCCGTGCCCTGAAGAAGAAGGTCTGGCTAAAATCCGGAGGATATATTGTTATTGAGCATACTGAAGCCTTCGTGGCTATTGATGTCAACACTGGTAGGTATGTAGGAAGACGAAGCTTAGAGGAGACAATCCTCAAAACGAACCTCGAAGCGGTCAAGGAGATTGCCTATCAGATCAGACTTCGAGATATCGGTGGCCAGATCATTATTGATTTCATCGATATGGAGAAGAAATCGAATCGAGAAAGGGTCTGCAATGCGCTGAAGGAGGCCCTCAAGAAAGACCGGAGTAAGACCCATGTGCTTCCCATTTCTGAGTTAGGGCTGATTGAAATGACGCGTAAGCGGACCCGTGAAACCCTCAACCGGATGCTCTGTGAACCATGCTTTTACTGTGAGGGGGAAGGTTATCTTAAGTCGAGGCGCACGATTTGTTACAATATCGATCATGATATGCGCCGCGAGGCTGGTGAGATGATGGCTCCGAACATCACGCTGAAAGTGCACCCCGAGATTGCCGAGCTTCTGCTGGGAGAGGAGAGTTCTTTGATAGACTCGCTTGAATCGGCCCTGCACAAAAAGATTATCGTTCGGCCCGATGTACATTTCCACCTTGAGCAGTATGAGATGTATGAAATGCACAAGAATTAGCTTGACACCGGCTAATGATTATTTATAATAACGGTTTACCTTGATTTGGTACATTCACGTTTGGTCGCCAAAGCCCATTTTGCCAGAATTCAGGCCACCATTTCTTTAGTATTTAGGAAGGTTATTCAAATGTACGCTATAATATCGACCGGGGGCAAACAATACAAAGTCTCAGAAGGGGAAACCATCAGGGTTGAAAAAATCCCCGGTGAGATAGGCGAATCCATCTCCTTTGACCGTGTGCTCATGTTGTCGAGCGGCGAGACGGTTCAGGTGGGCCAGCCGACACTGGCTGATGTGGCTGTGACAGGTCATATTGTGGAACAAGGAAAGGCCAAGAAGATAATTGTTTTCAAGATGAAGCGGCGGAAGCGTTATCGGCGGAAGCAGGGCCATCGACAGCAGTACACGGCACTCAAGATCGATACCATTAAGACAACATAGCTATTGCTCATCCATAAATAACGTAACAAGTGTTGGGCACGCGGTAAGTTTCCAATAAGGAGCAACAGGGCCATGGCACATAAGAAAGCAGGAGGGAGTTCACGAAACGGACGTGACAGCGCCGGTCAGAGGCGTGGTGTGAAGCGTTTCGGTGGACAGAAGGTTTCTGCAGGTCACATACTGGTCAGGCAGATTGGAACGAAGATACACCCCGGCATGAATGTGGGTATGGGGAGAGATTACACACTCTTTGCCAAAATCGATGGCGTTGTTACCTTTGAACGCATGGGATCATCCAGAAAGAAAGTCAGTATCTATCCAGTATCGGCCTGAGGTGCAGGTCGGTATCTGCGGCGTTCATATTCCCATCGTACTCACTTCACAAAGGTCGGGAGGAGCGTCCCGTAGGCCACGGGATATATGAAATTTCTTGATGAAGCCCTGATCAATGTCCAGTCCGGCGATGGCGGCAATGGCTGCGTAAGTTTTAGACGCGAAAAACACGTTCCCAAAGGGGGCCCGAACGGCGGAGACGGCGGCAAGGGCGGTGACGTACTGCTCCAAACAACATCCCGAATGTACACCCTTCATAACTTCCGCTTCAAAAGACATTTCAGGGCTGAACGAGGACAACACGGCCGAGGGAAAAACCAGTCAGGAAAGAGCGGCGCGGACCTGATCATCTCCATCCCCATAGGTACCATAGTTCAGGAGGCCGAAACCGGCCACGTACTCAAAGAGTTTGTGAAGAACGATGAATTTTTTTTGGCGGTTCGTGGCGGAAGGGGGGGGCTTGGAAACCAGCATTTTGCATCCTCAAGGAGGCGTGCACCCCGATATGCCCAGCAAGGAGAACCAGGCCAGACCCTTTCCTTGAAACTCGAGCTGAAACTCCTGGCGGATGTCGGCATTATAGGACTTCCCAATGCGGGAAAGTCTACCCTGGTGTCGAAACTCTCCTCTGCTCGCCCCAAGGTTGCTGACTACCCCTTTACGACGTTAACCCCCAGCCTCGGCGTGGTTGGCTCCCATGAAAACGACCCTTTTGTTATAGCAGATATTCCGGGACTCATTGAAGGTGCCCACCTAGGGGTGGGTCTTGGAACCAGGTTTCTCAGACACGTGGAAAGGAACAGGTTTTTGCTTCACCTTATCGATCTTTCCACCATTCCACCAAAAGATCTTCTTGGTCCTTATGAGACGGTGAATGAGGAACTGCGCAAGTTCAGTCCATCCCTTAGCGAGAAAGCCCAGGAGGTCGTATTGAACAAGGTAGACAAATCGGGTGCCGGCGCTGTGGCAGAAGAACTTCGCAAAGCCCTTGAGCCATTGAATCCCGATATATGGGTCATCTCAGCCATCAAGGGTGAGGGCGTAGAGCCGCTAAAGGACTATTTGGCCGGGCTTGTAGAGAAGGTCAGACGGGCTGAATACGACAACAACGATAATCCCCAGGACAGCATATGACTTCCAGGCAGAAGCGCCTTCAGATTCGCAAAGATCTCTTTAGCCGTGTGAGGCGAGTGGTTGTTAAGGTCGGCAGTGGGGTGATTACCCATGATGATGGCCTCAATACCAGGGTGATAAAACGCCTGGCCCGGGAGATATCTGCGCTCATGGATGAGGGACATCAGGTCATTCTTGTGAGTTCCGGGGCTGTTGCCTCAGGCATGAAGAAGATGGATATGGCCCAGAGGCCCGCTGACATCCCTCACAAGCAGGCGATTGCGGCTATTGGACAGCCCAAGCTGATGCTGGAGTACGAGAAGTCCTTTGCTCATTATCAGAAGAAAGCAGCCCAAATCTTGTTAACTATAGATGATCTTTCCAACCGGAGGCGTTATCTGAATGCTCGCAATACCATAAACGTCCTGTTGGACTGGAGGATTGTCCCCATTATCAATGAAAATGACACAGTGGTCGTGGAGGAGCTTAAATTCGGAGACAATGACAACCTGTCGGCCATGATTACACATTTGATGGATGCGCAGATACTCATCAACCTGACCGATATTGACGGCTTTTATGACAAAGATCCGAGGAGCCACAAAGATGCTGCGCTCATACCGCTGGTGTCAAGGATCGACCGCGCCATGGAAAAGGCCGCCCTCGACATTCCCGGGGCTTTTGGCATCGGTGGGATGTCGAGCAAGATCCAGACAGCAAAAAAGGTTACCACGAGCGGGATTCCTATGGTCGTTGCAAGTGGCATGAAGGCCAACATACTGAAAAGACTCTTTGCGGGCCGGGACGTGGGCACCCTTTTTCTCCCGAGAAGCGAGAAGATGGGGAGCCGGAAGTGCTGGATTGGCTTCACTCTTAAAGCAAAGGGTACGATAAAGGTTGATAGGGGAGCAGCCAAAGCCATGTTCAAGCAGGGCAGAAGTTTGTTGCCGATTGGTATCCTGGATGTCGAGGGTGACTTTGGCGTAGGCGCTGCGGTCAGCTGCATAGATCCGGATGGGGTGGCTTTTGCCAGGGGGCTCGTAAACTATACTGCTTCCGATATCAGGAAGCTCGTGGGCGTAAAGACACACCAGATTGAGCAGCGATTAGGCTATAAGCATTACGACGAAGTGATTCATAGAGACAACCTGGTTATCATAGTGGACGAAAAGGGGGGTCCCATATGTCAATAGAACAGACCATCACGGATATCGCCCGAAATGCAAAGGAAGCTGCAAAGACATTAGCCCGTCTGGGTACCCGGAAGAAAGACGAGGCCTTGGAGCGAATTGCTCAAAAGCTCATTGATGAGACCTCCACCATCAAGGGAGAAAATGAGAAGGACCTGAAAGATGCAAGAGACAAAGGGCTTTCAGAGGCGATGATCGACCGCCTCACCGTCGGTGATGCGGTCATCGAGTCGATGGCTAATGGGCTGCGCGATGTGGTAAAACTCCCCGACCCTGTGGGCATTGTTACCGGTATGTGGCAACGCCCCAATGGTCTTCAGGTGGGCCGGGTGCGGATTCCCCTTGGCGTTATCGGAATGATCTATGAGTCGAGACCGAATGCCACGATTGACGCTGCTGGGCTTTGCCTGAAGGCGGGTAATGCTGCAATCTTGCGTGGTGGGTCTGAGGCATTTCACTCAAATATGATTCTGGCTCAGATCATTCAGGGGGCGCTTCGAGAAGTCGGCATACCAGAAGCAGCAGCCCAGGTTATTCCTGTACGGGACAGGACTGCCGTGAACGTCCTCCTTACCCAGGAAGAATATGTGGATCTTATCATCCCCAGAGGCGGTGAGGGACTGATTCGTTTTGTTGCCGAAAACTCCAAGATTCCTGTCCTCAAACATTATAAAGGCGTCTGCCATGTTTATGTGGATGAGGGTGCAGACCTTGGTATGGCTGAGAATGTCTCGTTCAATGCCAAGGCTCAGCGCCCAGGTGTCTGCAATGCCATGGAGACACTTCTGGTCCACGAGGCCGTAGCCGAGTCATTCCTCCCAGAAATGGCCACGCGCTTCACAGATGCGGACGTGGAGCTGCGAGGGTGTCCCAAGACATGTGACATCGTGTCCTCAGCCAAACCAGCTACTGATGAGGACTGGCCAATGGAGTATCTCGATCTGATCCTATCAGTCAAGGTGGTCTCTTCTATGGAAGAGGCCATGGACCATATAGGGAAATACGGATCAGCTCATACCGAGGCGATTGTGACTTCAGACTATGCCCGGGCACGCCGTTTTCTGAGGGAGGTGGACGCCTCTGTGGTTCTGGTGAACGCCTCAACGCGGTTCAATGACGGGGGAGAACTCGGTCTGGGGGCTGAGATCGGGATCAGCACCTCCAAGCTGCATGCTTACGGGCCGATGGGGCTGGAGGAGTTGACCACTACCAAGTTCGTTGTGTTTGGAGATGGGCAGGTAAGAACTTAGAGGCTTGCCCCCATACTCCATGACTCCATATGGAAGGCAGAAAGATAGTTCAAAATTCCTGAATTCCGGTTTATCCGGGTAAGGGTTTATTTGTGCGTTTAGGCCTTTTCGGCGGTACCTTCAATCCAATCCACCTTGGCCATCTCAGGGCGGCGATAGAGGTCCGGGAGGCATTTAACCTGGACAGGCTGTTGTTGATCCCGTCGGCCAATCCCCCTCACAAGATAGGTGACCAAGTGGCCGATGCTGAGGATCGTCTTGAAATGGTCCGCCTGGCGGTTGAGGGAGAACCATTTCTCGAGGCATCTGAAATAGAATTGGCTCGTCCCGGTCCGTCCTACACCATCCAGACCCTAAGACACTTCCAGGAGCGGTTCGGTCCGGAAAGCAACATCCATTTCATTGTGGGCCAGGATGCTTTTTCGGAAATCACTACATGGAAGTCATATAAAGAGCTCTTTGGCACGGTTCATTTCATTGTGATGACCCGTCCCGGCTCCAAGTTGGGCAGTATAGAGGACTTTATCCACACCAACATATCCGAAGCGTATCAATACGATCTCACGTCCAACGGGTATAGCCACCCAGAATGGTGCGCGATCTTCTGTCTTGATATCACGCACCTGGATATTTCGGCCAGCGAGATTCGAGAGCGAATCAGACAGGGTCGCTCCATCCGTTTCCTCGTCCCTCACGCGGTGGAAGACTTTGTCGCAAAAAAGGAACTTTACCGGTGACAGGACCTTACGAGCCAGTGGTTCAGTATGTTAATGCGGTTTTGGACACGAAGGCCCTTGACGTGGTCGTGCTTGATCTGCATGGACTCACTTCTTTTGCTGACACGTTTGTTATATGCAGCGGTCGCTCACACCGACAGGTGTCGGCCATTGCCGAATTGGTCGAGCAGAACCTCAAGGCAGGAGGGATCAAACCTCTCGGCATTGAAGGTATCCGGGAAGGCCACTGGGTTCTCATGGATTATGGGGATGTAGTTATTCATGTATTTCTTGAGCCGATACGAATCTTCTATGACCTCGAAGGCCTCTGGTCGGACGCCAGGAGAATTGAACAGAGTGATCTGAAGTGATCTAAAATGGACTAAAATCCCTGAAGTTAAAAGGTGAAACGCCATTCAATCTGTCTTCTTGATTGGTTGTTTTCGAACCG
>JBEQLC010000091.1:0-7508 GCA_040326175.1 Desulfobacteria bacterium
GACTTGGGTTATCAAGACTCCCTCACCGGCATCACCAAGCTCCTGAACGAGTTTATCCGCTCCTACAAAAGAGACGTTATGAAACAAGGGATTATACCGCCTGGCCCTGGCTTCCTTTATAAACTTGGCACATGGGCTATACGTACCGATCATTATGACCGCCTGGGCCTCAGATTTCTGGATCTTTTTCAGGGCATCCTCGACTTCCAGGGTTCCCCTGACAAAACTCCCCGTAGCCACAGGAGAGAGACCATATCTCTGCAAAGCAATCTGTGTCCCCTTCAGGCCGTCAAAACCATAGTCATCATATTGATAGAATACCGCTATACGTCGCAACCCTTTATGTTCCACGAAGTAGCGGACTACAGCATTGGTCTCCTGGTAATAAGATGATCGGATGTTGAAGATATAATGCCGGAAGGGAAATCGTAGTTTGTCGGCACCGGTAAAAAGACCCAGTAGAGGAATCTTGTTTTCCTCTACGGTATCAATGATCTTTACGGTGGTTGGGGTCCCCACATAACAGAAGAGGGCAAATACTTTGTCCTTATGGATTAACCTTTGTGTGTTGGCCACACATCGTGGCGGGTCGTATCCATCATCATAGGCGATCACCCTGATCTTGCGGTGGTGGATACCGCCCTCTTTGTTTATCTGGTTGATCAAACACATGGCACCGTGGAGGTACTCGGTGCCCAGGAAGCTGGCATGTCCCCCGAGGGCTAAAGATGAACCGATGACTATCTCATTCGGGGTGACTCCAGGAGCAGAAGCGGAAGTGGTAAGCTGTAGCGGCTTCAGAACCTCTTCTTCAACGATCGGCGGCGCTTCCAGGCGAAGATAGCCATATAGGCCATAAATGCCAAGCCCGATCAAAATGACGGTGACGCCAAGCCATATCCTCTGCAAAACCTTTTTCCTCCGCGCTTAGGCAAGTATACTGTCTATCTTATCCATCAGCTCCATGGGGCTAAAAGGCTTCACGAAATATTCATCAGCGCCCATGGCAAGTCCCCTCTCCTTCTCGGCCTGTTGCCCTTTGGCCGTAAGCATAATGATGTAAATATCCTTAGTATCAGGGTCCTTTTTGAGAAGGCTGCAGACGTCATAACCATCAAGCCTACCCGGCATCATGATGTCCAACAAGATAATGTCAGGCTTGGCCTCTCGTGCTATCTTTACGGCCTCATCGCCTGAGGAGGCATGCAGAATCTCGAGCTTGCCTACGGAAAGCGTAACTTCTACCAGCTTTCTAACCTTGTCCTCGTCATCAACAATCAGTATCTTTTTCATCTTAAGTCTCAATCCTTCCAAATAGGTAGTCCAAAACTCACCGTTGTCCCTTTGCCCACCTGGCTCTCTACATCTATCCTGCCGTTGTGGGACTCCACAATATATTTTGCGATAGAGAGTCCAAGCCCCGTGCCGCTAATATCTGCTGTCTCCGTTCCCTCAACCCGGAAGAACTTATCAAAGATATGGGGCAGGTCCTGTTGCGACATCCCAATCCCTTGATCTTGGACACTAATCCACACCATATCAAGCCTCACAAAGGCCCTGCACACAATATCGCCGGCTATCGAGTACTTGATGGAGTTATCAACAAGGTTCTTAAGAACCTGACCGATCTTTTCGGCATCCACATTCACCAGCGGCAGGTTCTCCTCCATCTCTGTAACAATGCGCCGGCCGATGTCTGCCCCGGAATAGAACCTAACGTTTTTTGCCAACAGCTCGGCCGGCTGCACCGGCTTTTTTTCAAATCCAAAATCCTTTTGTGATTCTATCCGGGAGATATCCAACAGGTCGTCGACAATCTTGCTTAGGCGGATTGACTCCTCGTTAATAAAGCCCAAAAACTCCTTCTTCTGGGCCTTGGTCAAAGGTCTTGTCAACAGAAGTTCGCTGTATCCCAACAGGGTGGTCAGAGGAGTACGAAGCTCATGAGAAGCTATACTCATAAACTCAGACTTCACCATATTGGCTTCCATGAGTTCGTTTTGAATGCTCCTCAACTCCTGGTTGCTAATTTCCAATTCCCGTGTGCGTCGCCGCACCTTTTGCTCAAGGGTCTTACTGTATTGATCAATCTCATCCTTGGAGCGTGCCAAATCAAGAGCCATCTGGTTAAAGGCCCTAGATAGAACGCCAACCTCATCTCTGGAACCTACTGTCGCCCTTTCGGAAAGATCTCCGGACGCCAGCCTCTTGGTAACCTCGGTCAGGCGGCGAAGCGGTTTAATAATCGGGTTGGACACTTGAAAGGAAAGCACGATCCCCAAGAGAATACCCATACCGGAGATCAGCAGGCCGAACTGAAAGATTTCAGACAAGTGTGTGTAATAATCTGTTGCGTCATAACCAACACTGACCACACCTTCAAATGCACCACCTATCTTCAGCGGCATATCAACCATATACATCTTCTGACGGGGGAAGAGCCTGGTATAAATGCCCGCCCCATCCATAATTGCCCTGACTCCTTTGTCATCGGCAATCATGCCAACTCTATTCAAGTCATTGGCGGCGATGATCCGAGTGTTATCGTCTACAATCATGATCTGCGAGATAATTTCGGATTCAGTCGTTAACCTGTCCACCAATCTTTGAATATGAATCAGTTCATTAACATCCCGCATGTTCTTGATACTGTAGCTGAGCGACTCAGCCATGATGCGGCTGTCTCTCTTCATCTGTTCAAGGAGACTGGTTTGGTCTTTGGGGGTGGACCTAAGATATTCACGCAGCTCAAAGGCAACCTCCAGCACCCCCAAAATCTGATCCTCTTTCTTGAGGGGATAAACTGCTGCATAGACCTCCTCCCCCATCTTGCTGTCAAATCCGCTAATATAGTAGCCCTCTTGTATGCATTCTGGAACCATGCGGGAAGACGCCACCTCACCCACCTGCTCCCTGAATGTGGCTGATGTGATCCGGCCGCTATTGTCTATGACCCATACGCCGAACACCCCTTCGGTCAGCGATAACTCCTCCACCAGTGTCTGCAGGTTAACCTTTTCGCCAATACTCTTCCGGCTCGTGAGGCTGACAATCAAGGCACGGTTTAATATACTGGCATTGCTCTGCATGTTGGTCAGCAGACTCTTCTTCTCATGCATGTAGCTGACCCAAAAGGAGAGTAGACCAATGAAGACGAGCAAGATGAACATAGAGGCTATGACCTTGGTCCTGATACCCATATCTTTCATAGAGAGCATATGTCTCTCCTTATCTCTTTGGCGTTCGGCCTATCAGCGAAGCCGGGTGGATACGATAGCGATGCCAACTATCATCCACATAACCAGAAGAGTAACAGATAGAAACGCACAACGATGCTGGGTAATCTTTAGCCCCTTGTTTCCTTCTTCGAAAAGCCTATCGCCTATGTTTTGTATTCTTCTGCTTTCCCTTTTCAGCGAAAGGATGGTGTTATCCTGACTTTCGTAGTTACTCAGAATCTCGTTAAAGAGCTCATCATCCTTTCCCATCAATTCCTCAATCCTCTTATCATCGTGAGCCCATACAAGGAAATTGGCGACTGCCTCCTTGCGCTTATCCTGAAAAGAGCGTTTATCCGGAGGTTCGGGATGGTTTCGGTACAGCAAGTACCCCTTTTCATGTATACGAACCTCCTGCAAGCCGATAATACCCCGCTCTGGATTCATTTTTGAGTATATGACCGCCAGAATGCTCTTTTCCAGATCTCTTATTTCAGCAATGTACTTTCAACGGCTTTGCGATACAGAATAAACTGATCAAACAATCGCTCATAGAGGTTCGTAGCTTCTTCCCACGCCGCAAGTTCAACAGACTCTGTACTCTTTTTGGCAATTCCTGCTTTTTCATAGGAGGACTGTAATTTCCGCAGATCGTCTATTGTATCCCTGATAGTATCCACGACGTCCTCACGTCGGTACAGGAGATAGGCCTGCTCCTGTAATTCCATCTCCAGTACTGATTCTGCTATCTGTTTTCCGGTATCTACCATACGGGTGTACTTGGGGATGGCTCTGACTTGTAATAGAAGGAGTGTCCCGATAATGAGAGAAAGGGCAACACAAATACAAAAGGCGGCAATGGCCGCCTTGGCGAGTTTCATCTTAAGGAGACCCCTCCGTCACTTTTGGGCGCAATCCTGTGTTCAATTCGCTTACGGTACTTCTCGTAATCAAACTCAGGAGTCCAGTTACGATCGTGACACTTGATGCAGACAGTCTCATAGTCTATCTTTCTTCCAATCGGAAGGGCTCCTTTGTTGTGTGGGTTATCTTTGTGTCTACTGCCGGGCCCATGGCAGGCCTCGCACTGAACTCCCCTAAGCTCCGGCGTAATCTTTTCACTCACAAAACCCTGTGGCCCTCGATAGCCTGTTGTATGACATTTCAAGCAGTACGGATTGTTTTGCATCCTCCCCAGCCGAGTAAAGGCATTGGCATGTGGATCTTTTTCCCATTCCTTGAAGTATTCGAAATGACAGAGTCGGCATTTCCTGTTGCCAATGTAGTAGGGCGTCTCTTCAGCAAAGACGTTGCAGGTGTATGGTTGGAGGGGGAAGGTTATCAGACAAAAGAAGATTGTCTCAACGACAAAGACGATGAACAGCCGGATGGTCAACGCAGATTTCGCCATTTAAGGGACCCGGAAGCTCAAGTTATTCCAAAGGGCCTCAAACCCTATAGGTACGATGAAGAAGACCCTACAAAACTCTAGTCTGTTTAGCCAACGTAAGACTAAATGTCAAGCGGTCGTTGCCGAAATAGTTGCACAAAGCCTTGTTGACAACTGACGGTGATAGACTGTGGTGTGTCTCCGCAAAAATATTCATCTGAATCGGCATCATCTACTGTGTTCACAATAATACTACACGAGATATTGTAAGCCCAAATCAAGGCTGTCCCAATCTTACAAATATCTTGTTCTTTCTCTGTCTAGGAAATTCCCCAGGAACACATAATCCTTTTCTTATTTGTATATTCCTTTGCTATTTCAGTTGATTAGCAGGCGACAGAAACAAAGGCCTTTCCAGCTACAAAGGTCTCATATTTGAAGAAATATCCACGAAAAAATCAATGTTCTACCAATAGACCGCCTCTTCTCGATTCGATATCCATATAGCAAATGATCAATTCTTCTTGTACTCAAGAGCCCCGTCCCCCCATGCGCGATATTGACTTTCTCGCAGGGCCAAGACACCGAAGCATAGTTAGTACAACGATCAATACAATGGATGACCTGAGCGAGGAGGTCATAAGGTTGCCGCTCAGAGCCGGCAACATTTCACAAACGATTATGAAACCCAAATGCCAAGAGTCTTTCTTTTAGAACCAGAAAGGTGAATACGCGGGCTTCGACCAAATTAATGCCGCATTTGGCACTTTGCTATATTTAGGGCTTGACAAGACGATCCAGCTGTCATAACAAAATATAGGAAAGTCAAGACATTATGTTATGTTTGACATACTTGTTCCTGTCATTTGATCCTCACGGGAGTATTCACACTTTCAGCTCAAAGGATTATGGACTGCAGACCGTATTCCTGGCTTTCGCGTGTAACCTTGCCAGCAATCATTCCACAACTATTAATGATTTATTGACCATGTCTATAATTATGTAACGAGAGGGGGTGAGTTCTAGATTTCTCGATAACCTTTTATTTCTCGGAAAGGAAGGTAGGCCTGTATGAAAATAACACGCAGAGAATTTATCCAGATCTCTGGTGCCACGGCCGCCGGGCTTGCTGTGAGCGGTCTAGGCTTTGACCTGTCACCGGTCAGGTCACATGCCCAGATGCTCAAGACCAAGTATGCCAAGGAGACCACTACCATCTGCCCATATTGTGCAGTGGGGTGTGGTGCCATCGTGCATACGAGCAAAAAGGGCGATGGTCGTGTCATCAACATTGAAGGTGATCCAGGCCATGTGATCAACAGGGGCACACTTTGCAGCAAAGGAGCTGGGCTGTCCGGGCTGAGCGAAAATGAAAACCGGCTGCTTCAGCCCATGTATCGCGCGCCGTACGCCAAGGAATGGAAACCCATATCATGGAATCAGGCGCTGGCCGAGATTGCCGAGCGCGTCAAGAAGACCCGTGATGCCACCTTTACCAAGAAGAATGGCAAGGGACAGGTGGTCAACCGCACGACAGATATTGCCTCGGTCGGAAGCGCTGCTCTGGACAACGAAGAGTGCTGGATCTACCAGGCGCTCATGCGGGCTCTAGGTTTGGTCTACATCGAACATCAGGCCCGTATCTGACACAGCGCCACTGTTGCGGCTCTGGCAGAGTCGTTCGGACGCGGTGCAATGACAAATCACTGGATCGACATCGGCAACAGCGATTGCATCATGATCAGCGGGAGCAATGCAGCCGAAAACCATCCCATATCGTTCAAATATGTCAATGAGGCGATGAGAAAAGGGGCCAAACTTATCAGTGTAGACCCCAGGTTTACCAGGACCTCCTCAAAGGCGGACATCTATGCCCCCATGCGGTCCGGTACTGACATCGCCTTTTTGGGCGGAATGATCAAGTACATCTTGGACAACGAGCTTTACAACAAAGAGTATGTAAGCGCTTACACCAACGCTCCTTTTATCGTTGGGGAGGAATTCAGTTTCAAGAACGGTCTCTTCTCGGGCTACGACTCCAAGTCCCGCAAGTATGACAAGTCAAAATGGGCTTTCGAGATGGACAGTAACGGAGTCCCCAAAATGGACCGGAACTTGAAGAATCCCCGGAGTGTCTTCCAGCTGTTGAAAAAACACTTCAGCCGGTACAACACCAAACTGGTCTCGGACATCACAGGCACCCCGGAAGCCGATCTGAAAAATGTTTACAAGACTTATGCGGCCACCGGCGAAACCGGCAAGGCCGGCACCATCATGTATGCTATGGGTTGGACCCAGCACACTGTGGGGACCCAGAATATCCGCACCATGGCCATGATTCAGCTCCTCCTCGGCAATATCGGCGTGGCTGGCGGCGGTGTAAACGCCCTACGCGGAGAGTCGAATGTCCAGGGTTCCACCGACCACTGCCTGTTATGGCACATCTGGCCCGGGTATCTCAAGACGCCAAGGGCGTCCAATGTGTCATTGCCGGCTTATAACCAGAAGTGGACCCCAAAGAGCAAGGATCCGTTGAGCGCTAACTGGTGGCAGAATTACCCTAAGTATTCAGTCAGCATGCTAAAGTCGTTCTTCGGTGACAAAGCCACTAAGGCCAACGATTTCGGGTATGACTGGATGCCAAAGGTGGACGACGGGGAGGCATACTCATGGCTCGACATCTTTGACGCGATGTACAAGCGTCAGGTCAAGGGTTTCTTTGCCTGGGGCCAGAACCCTGCGTGCAGCGGCGCCAATGCCGGCAAGAACCGCAAGGCCATGGCCAATCTCGACTGGATGGTTAACGTCAATCTCTTTGACAACGAGACCGGCTCCTTCTGGCGAGGGCCTGGGGTGAATCCGGCCACCGTCAAGACCGAGGTCTTCATGCTGCCAGCCTG
>JBEQLC010000092.1:0-7387 GCA_040326175.1 Desulfobacteria bacterium
TGCTGGCGTAAGCCAGAACGCCCGTCCTTCAGGGCGGGGAGGCTTCACAATCAACAATCAACAATCGACAATCGAATGAAACGTCTCTCTATACTGGGGTCTACGGGTTCAATCGGCACGAATGTGTTGAGTGTAGTGGCCCAATTCCCAGAGCGATTCTCAGTTGCGGCCTTGGCAGCAGGGCAAAACGTTGAGGTCTTGGCCGAACAAACCAGACGCTTCAGCCCTGACCTGGTCGTGGTACTGGATGAGGATCTGGCCCTGAGGCTCAAAGAGATGGTTACTGACACCAAGGGTGTGGAAATACTGCATGGTTTGGATGGATATAGGGCTGCTGCAGCGTTGCCTTCGGTTGACCTTGTGGTCTCCGCGATGGTGGGCTCAGCCGGCCTCCTTCCTACCCTGACTGCAATTGAGGCAGGTAAGCCGGTTGCTCTTGCCAACAAGGAGAGCCTTGTGATGGCAGGGGAACTGGTTATGGGCGCTGCTCGGAAGAAGGGGGTTTCAATCATTCCCGTGGACAGCGAGCACAGCGCCATTTTTCAGTGCCTTGCCGGAGACCGTAGAGAAGACCTCAAGCAGATCATTCTTACTGCGTCTGGGGGACCTTTTCTAGATAAACCCGCAGAGGAGCTCGACGGGGTAACGCCTGAGATGGCCTTGCGTCATCCGAGATGGAAGATGGGGCCTAAGATCACGATAGATTCAGCCACGCTGATGAACAAGGGCCTTGAGGTCATCGAGGCAAAATGGCTCTTTGATGTCCCTCTAGAGGTTATTCAGGTGATGATACATCCTGAAAGTGTGGTCCATTCGATGGTGTTGTATCGGGATGGTTCTGTAATAGCTCAGCTCGGCTTGCCCGACATGAGGGCACCGATTGCTTATGCCCTGTCGCATCCAGAGCGACTCCCTCTCGGGCTTCCTGATCCCAATTTCGTTGAAATAGGTTCTCTCACATTTCAGGAACCGGACACAGGGAAGTTTCCATGTCTCGCTCTTGCCCTTGAGGCTTGCAAGACAGGCATGACCATGCCTGCAGTGTTGAGTGTCGCCAATGAGGTGGCGGTTCAAGCCTTTCTGAACAGCCGCATCGGGCTGAGGCGTATCGGTGATGTGGTTGAACAGGTGATGAATAAACACAAACCGGTTTCAGACCCGGGACTTTCGGATATACTGGAGGCGGCGGAGTGGGCACGCCACACGACTGAGGAAGCTGTATGAGTGCGAACATCATTTCATTTGTCATCGTACTGGGTGTGCTGATCTTTGCGCATGAGCTCGGCCACTTTCTTTTGGCAAAGCTTATGGGTGTTGGGGTAGAGAAGTTCTCACTGGGATTCGGTCCTAGGATATTTGGCAAAAAAATCGGCATGACCGAGTACAGGATCTCATGGATTCCTCTAGGTGGTTACGTGAAGATGGTAGGGGAAGAGCCAGATACAGAGCTGGACGATTCCCTCCTCCCGTTGTCCTTTTCGCATAAGGGCCTTTTCAGACGGAGCATGATCGTCCTTGCAGGTCCGGCATTCAACCTGCTGCTATCAGTGGTTATCTTTTTTGTGTTCTTTCAGGTTTCAGGTCTGCCGATCATGAAGCCGGAGGTAGGGGAAGTACAAGAGGGGATGCCTGCTCATGAGGGTGGTATACGTCCTGGGGACAGTATTGTATCCATCGACGGCAAGCTGGTGAGACGATGGGAGGAGATGGCAGCCCTGATCAAAAAAAGTGGCGGTCGTCCGCTGAATATTGGAATATTGCGAAACAACACCAGCATCTCTGTAAAGATAGCCCCTAAAGTGGTTTCTTCTCATAACCTGTTTGGCGAACAGATAGAAAAACATGCTATTGGAATAACGGCTTCCGGGGCATTTTCTGTGGAGAAACTCAACCTCTTGGAGGCTGGGGCCGAGGGGGTCTCCCAGACCTGGGAGATTGCCAAGCTCACGGTAGTGGCCATTGGTAAAATTATTAGCGGTACTGTTTCCGCCAAGACCCTGGGTGGGCCAATCATGATTGCCCAGATGGCAGGACAACAGGCCAAGGCTGGTATTGCCAATCTCATCTTTTTCATAGCACTGTTGAGTGTCAACCTGGGTATCATCAACCTGCTGCCAATCCCAGTTCTGGACGGGGGACACCTTATGTTTTTTTTCATCGAAGCCGTGGGCCGAAAGCCCGTTAACATCAAGGTCAGGGAAGTCGCCCAACAGGTCGGTATTGTCGTCCTGATTATGCTTATGATTTTTGTCTTCTATAATGATATTGTGAGGGTCCTATTTGACTAGAACACTTTAGGCACTCATCCTATGAATCTTGATCTAATCAGGGCCATTGACAAATGGGTGGGCATCCCGGCCTGTTTTGCTGTTTCAATGGCCCATAAAGTCCGTGACTACTTCAAAGCTCAGCCAGGGGACGAACCGAGCCAGGGGCCAGGGCCCAAGAAGGTACTCTTCTTGGAGCTTTCAGAGATGGGAAGCGCGATCCTTGCATATCCTGCAATGAAGTATGTGCTGAGGCAATATCCAGGAGCAGAGCTCTACTTTCTTATCTTTGAGCAGAACCGCTTTTCAGTGGACATGCTTAATATCATTCCCAGGGACCATGTCCTCACTATAAGCGTTCGCTCTCCGCTTCATTTTCTTGCCAGTACGATCAAGGCGCTGGTCACCATGAGAAAGGCGCATCTTGACGCAGTCTTTGACTTGGAACTTTTTTCACGCTTTTCGTCTCTATTAAGTGGTTTGAGTGGTGCCAGCATGCGGGTCGGATACGGGAGGTATCACGAGGAAGGGCTGTACCGCGGGAGTTTCATGACCCACCGGGTGCTTTACAATCCGCACCAGCATATGGCCAGAAACTTCCTGTCCTTGGTCAAGTCTATCGAACGAGAAGGCGAACATCCCCTTCTGAAAGAGGTGATTCAGGAACGTGACTTGGAGCAACCATCTTATAAGTCTACCGAAGCAGACCTGAAGAACCTCAAGGCACGCCTGGCCGCCATAAACCCTTTGGTGGACGAGGCCGAGCACCTGATCCTGCTTAGTCCCAATGCCGGCAACCTGTTGCCGATCAGGGCCTGGGCCATAGAAAACTATGTGGCTTTGAGCCAGCGGATCGTCGAACAATTCAATGCAGTGGTCATCGTGATCGGCCTGGAGGGAGCAGCCAGTGAAGCTAAGGCAATACTAAACCAAGTCGGCACGGAACGCTGTGTCGATTTCACCAATCAGACTTCATTTAAGGATTTACTTGATTTGCTGAATTTGGCAGACGTCCTTGTCACGACAGATGGGGGCCCCGGACACTTTGCAGGGCTAACATCCATCAAGAACATTGTACTGTTTGGACCGGAGACCCCTTTGCTCTACGCCCCGCTCGGTGGTAATACAACCTGCCTGTTTGCCGGATTAGCCTGCAGCCCGTGTCTTTCAGCCTATAACCACCGAAAGACCAGTTGCACCCAGCCAAAGTGCATGGAAACGATTACTGTTGATGAGGTTTTTGAGATTATACTGGAGTCCTTATCCGTTTCCGGAACCAGGGGCTGAAAAAGACCGCAGGCTTATATCCCGCTCTTTCGCATCAGCCGAATTCCTCCAACCAAGTCTTCTCTATTCACCCTGCTTGCATTAACCTCCAGGATCTTCATGACAGAGGTGCCCAGAAAGGGTGCAATCTCTCCGAAATCTATTTCACCCTGCCCTGGTGCGAGGTGGTCTTCAAGCCCCCTGACGTCGTGGATGTGAATTCCAATGATTTGGTCCGAATAAGCCTCTATCAATTGGTTGCGGCGAAGGATGCCCAGGTTTTCCTGAACACAGGCATGCCCGATGTCATGCCAGTATCCCACATTACTGCCTTCGAACTTCTTGAGGATAAGGCCTATCTCCTCAAAGTTGGGAATCTCATGAAAATGATACCGATTTTCGATACCCAGGAACACACCCTTTGTTTCGGCCGTTCTGTTTAGCTTTTCCAGACCAAGAAGGACCCTATCGAGGTTCTTCTGATGCATTGATTGCCTGGCGCCCCGCTGGTCATCGATGAAAGCCACCATGTCCTTCTCGTGAACTTTACCACTGTAGAATAGCCTTGAAAACGCTTCCCCAGGATTCGGCATGTCCACTTGGCCCAGATGAAGAACCACGGCACGGGCCCCCAAATCATGGGCGTGTTCGATCGTCTGGATGGTGTATTTGACCGCTCTTGAGTGTTCTTCAGGGTCCGTGCTGGACAGCAGGAAAAGGTTTCCACTCCCTTGACCTGGCCCGAAACCCTCTGGTATTGGAAAGAAATTGTGGATGCTAAAGACTGGCAGGCTACTTGTTAATCGGGGTTTCATCTCCTGGTACATGTTGAGTGTTATCCGGTATTCCAACTCGACCCCGTCCAGTTCCAGTTCAAGGACGTCGTCCACAATGCTGTCCGCTGTGCCTGCTTTGTTGTGCCACCACGAGGTGGAGATACCTAACATGTCTTGCCTTCGGTTGATGAGTTATAGTACTTGTATCAGACCACCCGAGATTTTGGAAGTATCGAGGCTTTTTCCTTATGAATAGGTCCAGTATGTGCATAGAGGAACGAATCGCGGATATCCTCGCATCAAGAGAATACAAGCGGATTAGGGATGAGAAGCTCGCACCATCTGCCGTGTTGTTGCTCCTGTTTGAAAAAGACGGAGAATGCAACGTTCTTTTTACAAGAAGATCTGAAAAAGTTGCATACCACAGGGGCGAAATTTCTTTCCCAGGAGGAACTACTGATCCTGATGACTCAGACCTCCTTCACACAGCTTTACGGGAAGGAGCTGAGGAGATTGGCCTTGACCAGCGTGATGTGAGAATTCTGGGAAGGCTAGATGATATTTTTACGGTAACAACAGGATTCGTGATAACCCCGTACGTGGGAATCATCCCTTATCCGTATAAGTTCGAGATTAATACTGACGAAATATCTGAATTGATCTTTTTGCCCTTGCGGGCCATAGCAGAAAAGTGCCATGTCGAAGACTCAGGAGTGACGCATTTTCGCCTCCAAGGCCATATCATTTGGGGAGCTACCGCTCGCATCCTCAAGCAGTTTCTGGACCTCACATATAGGCAATGAAGAGAACGGGATTCGTGGATTCATCAACTATCTCAAAAAATATGAAAAGCGCACAGTAGCCAACCGTGAACCGTGAACCTGATAACCTGAGTAGTTACAGAACATGTATAAATACAAGTAGCTGCAGACACTGACAGGGCAACAGGGTGCAACCCATGTTTTTTAGATTCAAACGAACAATCTACCCTCTAATCATTCCTGCCGGACTTATCATTTTTTCAGCATTAGTCATTTGGAAATGGCCTGACCTGATGCAAAAGGTCAATGGGGTGAAGGAGGTAAAGGCAGTTCTTGTCATCCTGCCTGTACTGCCCTATGTTGTCTTCTTCATAGGCATCATCATGGGATGGCGTTATGACAACACAGGGATGATGCTTGCCTCACTTACACTGGCCGTTTCATACCTTGCTCTCAGCAGATTCAAGCTCGGAGGCCTGCCGGAAGAATTGATAGGTCCCTCCATCCTTGAAACCGTGACGTTTCTGCTGCCGTTAAATCTTGCCATCTTTGCCATGCTGACAAAGCGACGAATATTTACCTCAACCGGTTTTCTTTGCGTGTTTCTGATATTGCTACAGATCTCCGCCGTGATTCTCATTTGTTTTCCAGCCCATCCTACGTGTTCTCATCTGCTGTCCAAGATGGATAGATTGTCACCTGATGCTGCAACCAAACTCACCAAATTCCTAACAGGACTTCGTTCCTTCCTCCATGACAGATCCTTTATTGAATATGATCATGTTTCAACACCTTCAGTACTGGCTTATGCCTTTGCACTAGTCTTCGTACTGATACGTTTTCTGCTTAGGAGAGATGTCATAATAGCAGGTTTCCTGGGTGTCATTGTTGCCACCTTTCTGGGTGTCACAGCGGGTGGCCCGGAACCTGCCTATATGATCTATTTTTCAGCAGCAGGCCTCATCCTGATTGTTACTAGCATTGAGGCATCTTTTTCAATGGCCTACGTTGATGAACTCACAAGTTTACCGGGACGAAGAAGTCTGAACAAGACCCTGATAAATCTAGGCAAAAAGTATTCAATTGCCATGATTGATATTGATCGTTTCAAGAAGTTCAATGACCGATACGGTCACAAGACAGGTGATCAGGTGCTCAAGATGGTTGCATCGAAGCTGCGAGGCATATCGGGCGGGGCAAAGATCTTCCGTTATGGAGGGGAGGAATTCACAGCGATATTCCCAGGAAAGTCTGTTGAAGAGGCCATCCCGTATCTTCAAGAATACAGAGAGAGTATGGAGTCCAGTCCTTTTGTTGTTCGAAGCAAAATACGCAGGAAGAGTACGTCGAACAACAGAGGCAAAAGCAAATTGTCTGGCTTGAAGCGCGTGAAGGTGACCGTAAGCATTGGTGTTGCCGAACTCGACAAGAATCACACCAATCCCGAAAAGGTATTGAAGGCCGCCGACAGGAAGCTATACAAGGCAAAGAAGGCTGGACGGAATCGGGTGAAGAGCTAAAAGCAATGATCAGTGTTCGAAGAGGTTACTGGCTGATCTTCATATCAACAGTGTTTGCCTGAAATCCCACAATCTTCATATTCGATTTCTTCATTTCATTTATCTTTTCAACCAGCTCCTCAAGAGGTCCCTGATACTTCACCTCCAAAAGGGCGATTCCGGACTGGAATCTCCTGGTTTGGACATCGCTCAACCCGCGAATCTGCTGCAACCCTTCCTTGAACATTGAGATATCTTCAAAGGATGCACCTGTTAAGTTTAACTGATAGGTTCCTGCCTGAAAGACATCCTTCCTCAAAACAGACGGTCACAAGCATGGTGCTTTATGTATAACAGAATCATAAAAAATGCAACCAGGGGGTGACTGGGTCTTATTGTGTATGACACAGTATGCTCACGTCTTATTCACACCCCAATTACCAAAGAGGCACAGTGACCGGAAAAAGCAAGGCTATAGGCTATTTCTTCAATTCCTTGGCGATATAGATACGTAGGGGACAGCGACAATAGTACAAACCACCAAAAACCACTGAGAATTTGCATTCGAAGGAAGTTTCTTCAAGGCACTCTATATGTGTTTCAAGTCCAACTTCTTGTGCTTTGCAGAGCTTCTCAAAGCCTGACTTGTAGCATTTGAAATCTTTGGGACATGTGAAGCTGCCCACGATTTCCTGCAGTTTTTTCTCGAGGTCTTGTTCCATGCGTAACCCCTTACCATTCTTTATCCGCCTTCGCAGAAGACCACGGGCTTGCCCGTGGATGAATGCGCAAACAATCAATATGCTACGGCGCGATGT
>JBEQLC010000093.1:0-7361 GCA_040326175.1 Desulfobacteria bacterium
ATACGAGCACAATAAGGTGACCCGGCTGCGTGTGACACGAGTAAACGTATCATCGCAAAAAACGGTGTGCTTAGCGTTGGATGCTCCATGGCATACATAGCAAACTGCACTTGATTCTCCAACATAGCCGGGCTTACCCCGAACATTTTGACATTATTGGGCACAGTACCAAAGAATTGCTCGGCCATATCGTAAAGTTCTAAGAGTTTACCTTCAGCTTCGTCCGGTGGGACCATTTTGAGTAGAGCCATAACAATTCCTCCTTATTAGCCTTATTCTTAAATACGATTCCTTATTACAGTCGATGCAGTCACTCCACATGAAAGGTCAAAGTGCCTAAAGTGATCTAAAGTGCCTAAAGTTAAGGGGCTGCGGGAATTTCATCTTGTTTCTCCAGTGGGGCAACTATTTCACAAGAATGCTTTATCGTCCATTTCTAAAATTGACTGCGCTGAAAGCGCATTCCTCAGGCACTTTTTGGGTCCCAGCATGTCGGGGGCGATTTCCCAAAAAAAGATGTCCCCTAGAGCACTCACTAATAAATCTCAGCCGTTTCCCGTTCCTCGTTTCTGGTCTTATCTTCGAGGATTCCGGTATTCCTGAGAAACGACTCCACGTCTTGCCAGAATATTTTCCAACTTGGCGGGAAATCATTGTGGGCGGAATCGTATGTGATCATCTGCCCCCGCTGTGCTGCGCGATAAAGGGAAACACCATGTTTGTAGGGGACAAGGGTGTCATGCCTTCCGTGCATCACTAAGACAGGACCGGGATAGGATTTGACGCTTGCAAGATTATCGAATGGGTCTTTGATTAGAAAGCCGGGAGCAAGGAACTTGGATGCGAACGCTCTTACGCTGGTAAATGCAGACATAAGAATGAGCGCGGCAGAAGGGCGCCGGGCTGCAAGGGCGCATACAGCTCCACCGCCAAGGGAGCGCCCGAGCAGTACGATTCGGGAGGGGTCCACGTCGTTCCTGGATATAAGCGTGTCATATGCTGCCAGGAACGCTTCAGTAATACTTTCTTGCGACGGAGTCCCCTCCGAACGCCCATAGCCAGGATACTCAACAAGCAATAGTCCCATCCCAAGAGATGTAAACTTGCTAAGTTCTTGAGGCCAGAAGTCGATCAGCTCGGCGTTGCCATGGGCAAAGATAACTGCCGGCGCAGGCCCTGTCACTCGATCACGGTCAGGAGGGAGAAACCATGCCTCGACCTTTCCGTGATTTGTGGGCAGCCAAATCTTTTCCATGCCTGGAATGTTCACTCCCGGTCCAGGAGGGGTCCCAATCTGGTATCTAGGGAAGAGAACGTGCCGCTGGAATAGGAATAGGAAACAACAATAAGCGAGGTAAAAAATCAGGATGCCTGAACCAATGCGAAGAGCGATATGCACTTTCGAACCTCGTTTATCTCCCACTATTCCTATCCAAACTTGTAGTGTTTCTTAACATCTTTACCTATTTGCCAGGTACATGACATGCCGGCAGGGAAAGTGACAAGGTCACCCTTGCCCATTTTCACGGGTTCCCCGCCGTCAGGCGTTACAACTACATCACCCTCAAGAAAGTAGCAGGTCTCCTGCTCATCATAACTCCAGGGGAACTCCGACGCCTCCTTGGTCCAAATCGGCCAGTTCAAAACGCCCAGCCCTTGCAGGCGCTCCTGATCTGGATTACGTTCGATCTTGATCTCACTCATAACCTTCCTCCATTACTTATTTGATGGGTTATAGTTATCAGAAACTGTATCTAACCCCACTATATATATTACTATTCTTCTCAAACTGGCCAAAGAAGGTGTACTCGTCCTCACCCACAAAGATATTGCCCCCTGCCTCTGCAGACCAGTGGTCATCAATTCTGTATTGTATTTTGGGGCGCAGATAGGCGTCATGATCTGAGGGCGAGTAAAAAGCGAACAATGACAACGTCAGGTTCTGGTTCATGAGAAGCTTGGTCAAACGTGCCGTCAATACGTGCCGGTCTTCGTCGGCTTTCGGAATATTGGCAGGCAAGGCACGACAATAGTCATCATAGTCGATTATGTGTTCGAGGTAGTATTGGACCCCCATGGTGAGCTCTTTGGCTACCTCCTGTTCATAGCCTGCAAGGATGCGGAACTCGCTGTTGCGTATGAAGGGGTCATCGCCGCTTCGATCATCTTCAGAATTGTAGTACCCGAATTCGGCGTGCCCGATTCCCCCGAGCATACTTCCTCGGATGCTGGCCCCGTAGACCCAGAGGTCCGGGAACGTGGCCTCTCCGGAAGAAGGGTTCGTTCCTGCCGGGCTCTTCCAGAATCCATGATATCCGTAAGCGGCCAGCTCGTACCCTCTGACATTCCGGTAAAGGCGCACGGCAACCTCATCATCTTCAAACCAGTCATCGGGTTTCTCCGCCTCTATAACAGCATCTCTGCCTGCCAAGCGGCCCAGGCCAGGCTGGTAGTACGATATGCGCCTGCCGTCGATAAAGCGGTCAGCATCAAGACGCGGAGAATAGACAAAGTTGAGATTGGCCGCTCCTGCGAATAAGGAGACTTTTAATGCATCAGAAGGCGCCTTCAGATACTCCTCATCGCGTCCGATAAAAAAGGCGTTCCAATCCTTGGGAAAGAGGTCGTTAATAAAGATAAGGTCACCCGTTCCCCAGGTAAGGATTTGTCGGCCCGCTTTCACATCCACAAAGCCAGCTGGCGTAAGTACGAAGTTCGCTTCTCGCAGATCGACGAATCCGTCGCCTTCTTCCAGCCGGACACAGGGACGATCCAGTACCGGATCATACAATAAGTCGACGGTCAACGATACTGAAGTCTTCTGTGAGTGCGTCTCTGCCTGCAGCTGCAGACGCGTCTCTCCAAGCGAGGCCCCCTTTTCATGCGGATCTTCTTGTGTGCGGAGCCCTGCGCGTGCATCCCAGAACCCGGAAAATTCGAAAAGAGGCCCAGGGATCGGCTCTTTTGCTTCCAGGGCCTCTTGTTCTGTGACTTCTTTGCTCAGACCTTCAGGGAGCGTCGGTTCCTGTTCAGCCCCGGTTTCTATGGTCAATCCAGGAGGCAAGACCGGTTCCTCTGCCGTTTTACCTTCAGGAGCCAGTCCAGCGGGTAGGGCGGGTTCATCATGCTCAGAGGAGGGCTCGCTGCCCAACCCCGCAGGCAGGGGCGGTTCATCCTGGGCAAAGGCGGCCGAGCCAAGGCACGGACATACAAGTAAGAACACAAAGCACCACAGGAGCACAGTTCTTACCACAGGTTGATCCTTCTCTATCTCAGGTATTGTGTGGGCGCTCGCCTGAGAAAGCGTTCGGTAAAGACCTCTTCAGGCAGACCAATATCGTATTGAACATTGCGGTATTGAAGGAGGGTTTCTCCCCCGACACGCAGATCCTTCATCCGGGATTGGGTTACTGTTGGAAGACCCTGTATGGTTTCAACCTTAAGGGCTTCGTACTCTCGATATTTCTCTCCCCTGTCATTGTAATACTCGATCTTAACCGGAAGAAATGTGCTGCGATGAACCCACATGGTGAAATAGGCAAATTCTACTCCTTCCGGCTCTTTTGGCGTATTCTTCAAGACGTAATAGTTCTGAGTGGTGTCAACGAGTTCATGGGTATCAGCATTGATATTGCGGCCTGACACATCCTCGTAAAGGAAGTTAGAACCGACAAAGCTGGTTCGCTTTTCCTTTGATGCAATGCGCTTGACCAGGTCCAAGGCGGGCAGATAGAGCCATCGATCATCGTCCCCGTCCACATGCTTCCAGACCATAAATACCATCTTGTTTACATCTGCTGGCCGGTGGAAATAGACGTAATACTTCTGGTCCCCCCTGTACTGGTCATCGCCCTCCTGACCTGGTGGGGGCTGGTCCCAACGCAAGATGGTGAACTGACGCTGCCGCTTGCGGCCCTGGCTATCAGTTATGAGCATGGAGACTTTGGCACGGCCGTCTTTTCCCTGGTAGTAAGAGACTCTTTCGGTCTTATCCACGATTTCTTGCACCGTCAGATCCTTGGCCGCCGCCACCTGAACAGAGGCACCAGTAATTAGCGTCAGCGCCGCAAAGAAGAACCCCAACCATGCTATCTTAGTCATCACGACACATCTCCTTTCTTCACTGTGGTGTTTATCCGGCATTTCTGGCCACGTCCCATCATGACACATACTGTTGCCAAAAGAGCAATAACTCCCATACTGATCCAGGTCAGGGTTGTCCACCCAAGCTTCAAGAATTGATAGAGATTAAGAGCCACGAGGGCCACGGTGGCAGCACCGGTTACCGTGCATGTTATACATTTACAGGCAAAGGCCCGGGCCTCAACCTCGGGGAAGAGCCATTTTTCCAGGATGGTCATTATGGACGGCATTATGAGCAACGTTGCCGCCCCTGCGGCAAACAGTATGGATGCCACAAATATTCCAACCGTCTGGTAGGGCACAAGCGGGGCCAGCAGCAGGGGAAGAAAGCCCATTCCAACCACGAACACGTTTCTGGTAATAGCCCGTGCCGGTTCTCCAAACGCCGGCCCGATGGTGTCTGCCCAGGAACCGCGGTCTTCATAAATCCCTCGGCTACGCGACAGGAAGTGGATGGCATAGTCAACAGCCAGGCCCAGACTCAGTGACGAAAGTACCGCCACAGGCATGTCATAGTCCTTACCGATCAAGCCAATGGCCCCGTATATAAAGACTATGGTAACGGTCAACGGGATCATACACAGCATGCCCCAAAGCGACGATCGGTAGAGGAGTGACGTCATCACGAAGACAAAAAGAAAACTTCCCATAAAGGCCCGAAGCATCCCGGCAACCATCTTTTGCTGCCATACTACATTGATGTAGGTCAGGCCGAACCACTTATGGGTAATAGAATGCGGTGGCGGATTTGATGCAAAATAGTAATCAACGTCTTTGATGACCTTGGACATATTCTTGTTATCGCCGCTCTTGAGCTGGGTCCATATGACAGACTTCGTATAATCCGGGGTTACGAAATGCCACAGGTCCTGGGGCCGATGGCTGTTCTGGTAGGTGATGAGACTCTGGGCTACGGCATTGACCGAATCAGGGATTTTGAAGTCTTTCTGCTCACCTGAGACGAGTTCTCGGTATACTGTCTTGACAATGTCCGTGAGAGAGTTCGATTTTCCGACGACTCCGGTGGTGAGCAAATGTCTCTGTAGGCCCTCTATATAAGAGAGAACCTCAGGCTGCTTGAATACCTCACCCCTTTGGCGTTCCTGGTCAAGGAACAAGAATGCCTCGTCCCAGGCCTCTATCTGATCTTCCGGCGCTGAAAACTGTTGTGATACGACAAAAGATTCAAGCTGATCTATCACGTCTTTATTTGACGTTGCTTCCTTGCCGGCGCGGATTGTTTTCTCTTGGAGAGCCTCAAATACCGTGGGCGCGGAAGGTATGGTTTCCTTCAGTACGGCAGCGCGGGCCGACATGCGCTTTGATGCGGCTTTCGCATACTGGTCCGGACCCTGATCAGCCGGTTTGGACTCCAGGGCCAGATACCCCATATATGTACCCCCAAAATGTTCGTTCAACACGCGATCGGCAACTCGTATGGGGTGGGAGGGGGAAAACCACTTTATGGGATTGTCATTGATACTGATCCTGCTGATGCCGAAGATTGCCACAAGGGTTATGATGATCGTGACCACCGTCATGGGCTTGGCATATTTGTACGTCATGCGGCCGGTCCGGCCAAGGAGACGGCCGAGAAGGGATCCCTTGGCCTTCTTTGTCCCTGTGTGAACCGCCCCGAATTTTTCCAAAGACTCTTTCTTGATGAACATCACATAGGCCGGAATAAAGGTTACCGATAGGATCCAAGCCAACAGGACTCCGAATGCAACGAAGAGCCCGAACACCTGCACCGGAGGAATCGGGGCCAGTGCAAGAGAGGCGAACCCAACGGCCGTGGTGAGGGTTGTGTACAGCATCGGCGTGTAAAGGGTATCCATGACGGCGGTGATGGTCTTTCGGGGGTCCCTTGTTTCCTGGTACCGGTCGAAAAATTCGGAGAGGATGTGAACCGCGTCCAGGACTGCAATCGGCACTATGAAAATGGGGATCATGGAACTCATAATGTGGACTGTTTTTCCCGAGATAACGAGCAGACTCATTGTGCAGATTACGGCCACCATAGCGACAATCAAAGGTGACATGATCAGGACAAACTTGCGGAAGAAGAATAACATGAGTGCAAAGATAATGACCATGGCAACAGGCCCGGTAATCGCCATCTGTTTGAACATTTGCACGCCGAAGGTGTCTTCCGCCACTGGAAGACCGGTAATGTGATACTCTTCGTCACCGCTAAACTCGGAGATCTTCTTCTCCAGGTAGGAATAAATCTTATAGCTGATGTCTTTGGATGTTATGGGCAGGTACAAACAGAGCGCCTTCCCGTCCTCGGAAACGAGCGTTCCGTTCAAGAAAGGGATTCGCTCGGCTTTGTGGCGGATGGCCAGAGCTTCTTCCCTGCTCTTGGGTGGCGCTGTCATGAGCCATTCAAAGGTGACCGTACCTGGTCCGGTCTGCTCGATGTTTTCGACGGTGGAAGGGGCTATGACATCAACCTCGATGACCCCGATATGTTTGTCCGGATCCTCGGGATCAGGCCAGCGCAAGGTCTTTGCATATTGAGTCAGTTCATAGATCTTGGCCAGCGATCCCGGATTAAAGACACCGTCCGGATGGACTTCGTTCACCACCCCCAGAATCACCATGTCATAGAGGGCCATCTCGCGTTTCATTTGGCTGTGAAACACACGAACGGCCTCATCCTCGGGAAGCATGTTCTCTGGATCAGTGTCCACTTTCAACGGATTGAGTGCCCCAAAACGATCCGGCCAGACACTCGGCAGGCCCGCCAATAACAGCAGGCAGCCTGCCACCAAGACCATAATCCAGGTAATGAGTTTGGGATGATTTACAGAAAGATTCGTTATAGATGAACTGACTTTCATGCTTACCTGCTCTCCCTAAAGTCGCAGATAACTCAGCTATACATCATTGATCATACGCTCTTAGCATTACAAAGAGGCAGCGTCAAAGCTCGCTGTACCCAACACCTTCTCTATTGCTATCATCTGTTAAAGGTAGATCCCACTGTCACTGTTCGAAATCCCGGAGGCGCTCTTCGGTCATGGGGTGGGTTGACAGGTAGTTCAGCCATTTTCCGTCAAGTGATTCCGATTCAGGTGCCAGTTTTTTGTCAATACGACGCATAAGCCTAGCAAAATGGATGGGCAGTGTGCCGCGAGAACGGAGGCAGTCTATAGCATAACGGTCTGCTTCGCGCTCGAATTGCCTGGAATAGCCCAGCTCCGTCAGTAAAA
>JBEQLC010000094.1:0-7286 GCA_040326175.1 Desulfobacteria bacterium
AGGGTCAATTCCTTGCTCACGGCCCTCTTGTGGGCCTCACATCTCACAGAATACGACAGCTGAAGAAAACGTCCCCCGTCTTTGATGAAAATCATCCCTGTTTCACTCGACGGTCCCGGAAATCGGTCCTAAAGTACTGAACCCCTTGTTGCTGGTCTAGAAATTCCTTGGCCTTGAGGGCACTAAGGCCCTCAAGGCCAAATTTATCCGTCGCCAACTCACTGCAGCAAGTAGCAAGCAAGCCCAGAGCTAGAATCCAATGGCAATCTGAAAAGTGAAGACGTCGTGATCATCTAAGCCACTAGCGTCCGGGTCAACATTGGTGTAATCTGCACTGATCTTGCAGTTATGCCCTTTCAGGTAATAGTTTGCTCCAACACTCAAAATGTCAGTTTCGTCATAGTTATCAACATCCACGCTTTCGTACCGCACGTAGGGTTGTAAATGGAAAGGAAAAAGATATCCTGCGCTGACATACCAGTTCTCGGCATCGCCGCCCTGGCTCAGCCCAACCAAACTCTGGGTGGTTGTACAATGTTCGATATCAATGTAAGCAGCTTCCGCTGTCACCGCACCGTCTCCCAGAGGATGGTCAAAGAAAACGTCAACTGTCCAGATCGAATTATCATCCTCAGTGCCACCGAGCACGAGATCGCTTTGACTGTCCGCGCCAACCCCAAGGCTCAAGACCTTTTTCTTCCCAAGGTAGGTCCCCTTGTTGAACCAACCGGTCTCTGGGTCCAGCAAACTGAGCGACACACGGCCCACGAACCGGAGGTTGTCTTCAGGATTCATAACACTACTCTCAACCCCTTCAGACACCATAAAGCGGTATTGCAGCAGCCCATCCATAGGATTGCCCCATAGGGTTACACCGTCATCTCGTCCGACCTTGCTCGTATAAAAGATACCACCCCTGATGCCACCCTGGAGAAAAGGGAGATCAGTGGTCAACATCGCCTTTGTCGAGGTTGTGCCATAGTTACGGGTCAGCGGCACATACATTCGTCCCATCTGAACCATGAAGGCCTCATGCAGATTCAAGGTAATCCACAGATCGCGCCAGGCAACCCCGCTGCCCAGTCCAAGGCCGGACTCGTCCAGGCCATCCTGACCGACGCGGTCTGAGGCAATGTGGGTGAAAAAGCTAACACGGTCTGTCACGTCACCCTTCAGATACAGATAGGCCCGGCGGATCATAAAATCATTCAGATCTTCGGGACCGCTGGCTGTGACCTTGCCGTCCTCAACCCACTGATACCAAGTCTGCGCCCAGATGCCTGCCTCTAAGTTTGCATTGTCACCCAGGTCGGCCTTTATCCCAGCCGACGCCGGATTCATCATGGCACAAACAAGAAACGCCACAACGATTGTTGTGGAAAATACGGCTAATCTCTTCATGCGTATTCCTCCTGTTGTTGAAAATCACATCATCTATAACATATCAAACGTCTTCCAGATCAGACGGGCATCACCTCCTTTGCGCAGGAAGTCAAACTGCCACACATGGCGTTTTCCGCACTTCCCGTAACGGAGACCCCTTATCGAGAATGGTCCTTACAGGCCCGTGCTAAGGCAACATAGCCGGCCCCGTATCGGGTCTTGCTGATCAAAGGCAATGGAACATGAAATAATTAGAAACGTTTCCTACCAAAAAGCTATGGTACGTGTCAAGTTTTTCCATTTTAGGACCGGCAAGCCTCCGGGGGTCGATTCCCCACGAACTATCTCTTGGCCGTTGAACTTCAAAAGTGAGCGCATTCCCCGTCCCGATCTGTCGGGACTGTGGGGAGCTTTCAAAGAACCACCTACACACTGTGTGCTTGCGTGTTAGACAGACTGATTGCCTCCAGGAATTAAAAGATCTTCTGTGACTTATATAGAAATGTCAAATAGGCAGTGTCAATGACATGGCCTGATCGTGATTAGATATCTTGATGCACGGACCAAACAAATTTCCTTAGAATCTATAGTATGATATGATTTCTGTGTATTTCACCTGTGAGACCTTTGATGACGGAAAACGATCTGAATAAATGCAAGCGATGCGGCCAGTGCATGAGTGTGTGCCCTGTCTACCAGGCGACCTTTCGAGAATCTGATGTGGCACGGGGTAAACTGGCCCTGCTGGAGTGTGTTGAAGCGGGCACCATGAATGCGTCGGAGCGTCTGGAAAGAATCCTTTCGCGGTGCCTCATGTGCGGAGCCTGCTCCCAGGTTTGTGCAAACAAGGTTGAAACAACGCTCATCATGCAAACAGGGCGCGAGAAGCTTTTTGAGACGGGAAAGAAAGGCCAAACCGAGAGCGCGTTGTTCAGGGCCGTACGCGAGGGGCGATTGAGTGCCAAGCTGCTCCTCAAGGGTGGCTCCCTCCTTCAGGCCCTGGCCTGCAAAAAGATCCCGGAAACCAGTGGGCTCCATCTTCGGTTCCCTCTCTCCTTCTTCACTGAAAGGAGGACGGCTCCTCCCATCTCTTGGAAACCATTTCTGCAAGGCGCTCAATCTGAGCCGGCCTTAAAGAAGGAAGGACCGCGGATCGGGTTCTTTGTGGGTTGCGGTGCCAACTACCTGTTTCCGGATACAGCCCGGGCCCTCACGCGTATCTTGAGACGCATGGGAGTGACCCCGGTCATCCCAAGGGACCAGGTCTGCTGCGGCCTGCCTGCTTATGTTTCGGGTGATACTGAGACTGCACGAAAGCTGGCACTTAAGAATATCGAGGCGCTTAAGTCTCTTGAGCTTGATGCCATCTTGACCGTGTGTGCCTCATGTGGATCACACCTGAAGGCCCTCCCATCCCTATTTTCAGACGACTCTTCATCCCGTGATGCCGCTGCTTCATTAGCCGGAAAGCACATGGACGCCATGACCTTTCTCATGGACCATCTTGATTTTGATGTATTTCTTAAGAATCTTCAGTCGGCTGAGCCACAGAAGGACACGAGGCCTTTGCGGGTTGCTTATCATGATCCCTGCCATCTAAGGCTTGGCCAGGGAATCACCCAGACGCCCAGGAGACTCCTCGAGGCATTACCCGGAGTGCAACTGGCAGAAGCTTCACACCCCGGCCAATGTTGTGGCCACGGAGGGGAGTTTAACCTTTCTCACTTTGCCCTATCCATGAAGATCCTGGACCGGCGTACGGAGGACTTCAGAAAGGTGAACCCCGAGACGATTGTCACGGGTTGCACGGGGTGTCTACTGCAATTTACAGAGGGAATAAGCCGAAACGGCCTGGCAGGAAGGGTTGAAGTTTGTCACCCGCTAGTGCTGGTAGAAAGAGCTATTGCACCATAGATCAAGGACGTGCGTGTTGAGAACAAATAGTGCTCCAAAGAAGAAGGGCCGATGCTGTCCCTGCTCCCCCCTTTGAAGATCGAATATGGACTTGGCTCTTAAACTTACTTCTCACCTGGAGTACGGCCCGAGCGGTCATAATCACTTAGAAACGTCTTCAGGCTTCCCAAGGATTAAAAGCACTTTACCTACTTGTGCCCACGTCATGGCGCCCTGTTCACACAAGATCCTTCCGAGCAGTCGGTGGGCTTCCCCAGCAAGATCATCTTCGACTTGAACCTTCAATGCCGCCAGAAGTTGATCCAGTGTAATAAATCCCTCTTGTACTGCGATCTGTCCAAAACGCACTTCGCTGTGAGCTATCTCTCCCGTTTTGTCTGACATGTAATTGTTCCTTCCGATTTATTATTGATATAGACCGAAGACTCCAAAAAAGCCGAAGCAGCGACAAATGCGGGTCATGGGAGTGACTTTTCTTTACAAGATCAATAACATGATTGCGTTTATTTGTCAAATTGCAGGGAGGCGTGGATGATAGTCCCGGGCTGGTCACGGGTGTCTTCTGCAATCTATAGTATAGAGGGAATAAGCCGAAGCGGTCTGGCAGGAAGGGTTGAGATTTGTCACCCTCTATCGACGGTAGAAGATCAAGCACGGCATGTTGAACCGCAACAGCGAGCGCATTCCCCGCAGCTTGTCGTAGCAAAGCGGAGATCCCGTCTTATCGGGGCTGCGGTCCGCCAGAGGCGGATAAAGGTTAGCGAGCGAATCTAAGAATAGCACACTTCCTTACGGTCGCCGCGAAGCACTGCCGTCGGGCAGAACATTCCCTGCAGCTTGTCGGAGCACAGCGGAGATCCCGTCTTGACGGGGCTGCGGGGTTCTTCAATGTCTTGGCGGAGAGAGAGGGATTCGAACCCTCGGTACCGCTTTTGGCAGTACACACGATTTCCAGTCGTGCGCCTTCAGCCAGCTCGGCCATCTCTCCTATACCCGGCGAAGTGCGGGGTTCGACAGACTTGTAGCTCTTAACCTAATCGCCCTCCACTTTTCAGCTCAAAGACCATGTGTATTATGGTTACAGGCAAAGAGTCATTGGTAACACTATCTTTGAAAGTGCCCTGGCGGAGAGGGTGGGATTCGAACCCACGATCCCGATTTATCGGGATACCGCTTTTCGAGAGCGGGGCCTTCAGCCACTCGGCAACCTCTCCGGGACCCCGATTGCGCAGGGTACGATTGGCTGTTTAGTTTTGGCCTATAACGTTATGTTTTCAGCTTACTGGGCAACTAACGAAGTTGCTTTAACAGATTCCGTTCATTGCCATTATGAGTCCTAATGTAGTCGTTTAATAACCCTTTTGAGTATGTCTGTCAATAAGAGGGGGTAGGGCCCATTTTGAGCTTGCACAAGGTTTCTCTTTTTAGTACTCGTAACTTCTGAATCCAAATTGTGTGTTGGAGATATCCACGCATGAGGAGGGAATTTTCCTTGTCTAAAAGGCAATAAATTGCTGAGAGTTAAGCATGGTTCGGATTCTGATTCGGTTGTAACGAACCGAGAAAGGAAGGAATCGTGAGAGAAGTCGCCGTTGTCGGAGCAGGGATCACCGAGTGCAAAGGACGATGGGTGGAGCGCACCTATTATGGACTGTCCCAAATGGCTGTGAAGGCGGCCCTGGAGGATGCGTGCATCTCGGTGAAAGATGTGGATGCCGTCGTCTATGGAATCTACAACGATATCTTTGAGCTTTCCGCGATTCCGGAACATCCTCTGCAGGGGATCATCGGCATGGCGAACAAGCCCGGATTGCGTGTGACGACTGGAGGGGCTACCGGAGCCTATGCCATGCTTACAGGCTATTCCTTGGTTGCCAGCGGCTTGTACGACGTGGTGATGTGTCTGGGTGTGGAAAAAGCCACGGATTGTTTTGATTTTACCTCCCAAACCTCAACTCCTGAGGTGATCAAGACTATCGGCTGGTCTGGTGACACGTTTTATGAACGGGAACTCGGCTGGACCGCATCAGACAGCTATGCAGAAGTGGTCCTGGCTTACATGGATGAATACCCAGGGGATCTTAAGGACGAGGTGTCGGCCAAGATTACGGAGATCCTGTGTAATAATGCCCAGAACAATCCGTACGCGCAGCGCCATGGTGAGCAGGTGACTGCTGAAATGGCTATGAATTCTAGGTATCATGTTTACCCGTTTAAACTACTTGAGACCTGCGTCTATACGGAGGGTGCAGGGGTGGTTATTTTTGCCTCCAAGGACAAGGCAAAGGCAATTTGCGGGAATGCGGGAGTGCCTCCCATCTGGATAACTGGTCTTGGGGCGAGTAATGAGCACCATGTGGCAGGTAAAGACCTTCGACACAAGCTGATGCACCGGATCATGTCGGACAATATTGCAGCCCGTGCAGCTTACAAGATGGCCGGTATCAAGGATCCAATCAAGGAGATTCAGGTGGTCGAACTGCACGATGCCTTCATCAAACAGCTGCAGATCACCATGGCTGAGATGGGCTTTACGGAACTGGGCAGGTCCGATGACCTCATCAATGAGGGGCTTATGACCCATGGGGGTCCGCTACTTGTTAATCCCAGCGGCGGCCTGACCTATGGAGGGCACTTCGTAGGGGGGTCCAACATGTTTTCCTGTTGGAGTGCCCGGCGAGAGCTTATCCAGCGGGGGCTGCATCGCGGCCTTATCCACGGCACAGGTTCCACCATAGCCCAGTATGGGTGCGTAATGATCATCGAGAGGAGGTCTTAAGATGGCCAAAGAGAAAGTTATTCCGGTGCATATGATTCCGGATGTAGGGTCAGAGGTGATTGAGGTGGGCAACGAGCGTTTTCTTCAGACCAACGAGGCCATGTTTACTTTCTATAAACGCACCAAGGGTGAACACTCTCCGTATTTCCTCGCCTTGAAGGAACAAAAGACCATTTTGGGTGGAAGGTGTCCTGAATGCAAGCTTGTTCGGGTACCTCCTTTTGAGCTCTACTGTCCCGAGTGCGACTTTGCAGAGCTTGAGCTGATTAAGATGCCTGACACAGGGGTCTTGAACAGTACCCCCCCGATTACCTATTTTGCTCATTCGCTGTTACAGCATCAGGTTCCTTTTGGACGCGGGCGCGTCTTGCTAAAAGGTGCAGACACTGCACTTCCCATCCACGTTTACACCACCAAAGGAGTGCTCACTCCCAGAATATTTAAGAAAGGGACTCCGGTGAAGGTTGTCTTTCGGGACAAGCGGGTGGGCAAACCGACCGACATCTTTGCTGTACCAGTCAGTGAGCTCAAGGCTGCCCAGCGCAAGAAAAAGGGGTTGCTTGAGAGCGAACTCGATTGGACGAGTGCCAAGACGCCCACGGTTCCCAAACCGACAAAGAGAGCTAAAGAGGACCTGAGTGTTGTTATGGACCAGCTCCAAGACCTTGGGCGCAAGGCAGCGAAGAGTACCAGGGCTCAAAATAATCTTGCCGGATGGAAGCGCACCGTACAAGTCAAGACGGGCGGAGGGCCTTTCGTCATTCAGATCGCCCGCAAGAGGCTGAAGTTTCAAGAGGGGACCGTCAAGAAACCAGACTTTATCATGGTCGTCAAGGATCCAAGGTTGTTTCAGGATTGGATGCATTTCAAGGATTCCCTGACCAATGCCATAATTGCCGAGAAGCTTTGGATCAGCAAGAATGCAGAATTCACCACCGTATTCAAGCTGGACCGGATCCCTCGATCCGTCAGGAGAAGCAAAAGCTAATACGACTAGTACCTGGGTTGAACGGTTCAACGTTCACGGTTCCCGGTTGAAGAGCCCTAACTGCCTGTTAGCAAAAGGATGACGCGTCAACAGAGACGAATGTTATGTTTCACCCAATGGGTGACAGAGGCTAATCTGAGCATTGTCTTATGGAGCCCCACGGGTAAACCCGTGGTCCCACTAAAGTACCCGTCTTCGCCTTCGGCTACGACGCGGTTATCC
>JBEQLC010000095.1:0-7234 GCA_040326175.1 Desulfobacteria bacterium
ATGAATCTGATCTACTACCTAACAGCGACCGTATTGGGTGGTATGCACGCCCTGGAGCCGGGCCACGGGAAGACCGTAGTCGCTGCCTATCTGATAGGCAGCAAAGGGAAGAAGACTGACGCTGTGGTTCTTGGGCTTGTGGTTGCGCTAACTCACACCTTTAGCGTTATCCTTCTGGCCATTGCAGCCAAGGTGGCCTCAACCAGGTTGACGCTAACCGAAGAATCGCTGCACGGATATTTGGGGCTGGTGGCGGGTCTTCTAATCCTTGCGGTGGGACTATGGATGCTTGTGGGGAGGATACGTGGCAAGGAACCTTTCCACTTTCATTCTCATGACCACGATCATGATCATGGACACGATCATACCCATGAACACAGCGAGGCTGAAAAAGAGGCGAACTAAGGATCAAGATGACGGGTCGATAGCGGCATTTCACATACAGGGATCATTATTATGTGTGAAGCCAATGCATACCTTATTAAAGACGGCAAAGAAGAGCTCTTGTTGGAGGCTTTAGACAAGGTAGAGCCTGACGAGGGGAAGCTGCGACTCACCAGCATCTTTGGTGAGCAGAAGTTCATAAAAGGAAAAATTACCCGTTTGTCACTTGTGGATCACAGGGTAATTATTGAAGAGGCAAAAGAATAAGGGGCCTCAAGGCCCCTTAGAACTTCTCATTACTTTACTTGCTGGTGGAGCTGAGGGGGATCGAACCCCTGACCTCATGACTGCCAGTCATGCGCTCTCCCAGCTGAGCTACAGCCCCATCCAACAGGCCCGAACATAACAAGGTGGCCCTGTTGCTGTCAATCTTCTTTTTGGCCTCCTTTAGCCGGTGCCCATCCATGCATAACTTATGAATCAATGGGCACTGGTGTAAGTTTCTAATTCATAAATGAGGAGCTTTTTTTTGATGAGCAAGGCCGCACAAGGGTTTTCGTTGAGGTGTACAGCTGGTACTCCGCAGACGGAAACCAGCGGAGAACGCCGCTCATCGGGAAAAGGGCCATTTATGGATGGAAACTAGCTGATACCTGATTACTCGCCCCCTATGCCTGAAAAACCGCAACGTAAAGACGTTCGTCGTGTCCGGGGTCGAAAAGCCCACTTTAGAACTGACCGGAGTAAAGGGCGTCCCTATCGCGGTCGGCAAAGAAGCTATGGTTCGAGGGTGATGAGGATAAAGGCAAGCGCGGATGCACGATTAAAGAAGGTCTTTGCCAAGATCGGTGTCCCTGCCAGCCAGCCCTTCAAGCCAGATCCCTTCCAGCTCAAGGCACTTGCCGCGATTAGCCGATCCGATTGCCTGGTCTCCGCGCCAACCGGATCCGGGAAGACCTGGATCGCGGAAGAGGCTATTGCCAGAATACGCAAGAAAGGTGGAAACGCCTGGTATGCTTCTCCGCTCAAAGCCCTGACAAATTCAAAGTACCTTGAGTTCAGCAACCGCTTCGGCCCTGAGCAGGTAGGCATATTGACAGGGGATCGCAAGGAGAACGCTGATGCCCCCATTATCACGGGGACGACAGAAATCCTGCGGAATCAACTGTACGATGCCATGCACGAAGGTCTGGATCTCGGTACAGACGTTGTGATACTGGATGAAGCCCACTTCCTGGGCGACCCGAATCGCGGCGTTGTCTGGGAAGAGATCATGATTTATCTCCCTGTTCGGGTCCCTCTCCTGCTCCTTTCGGCCACTATAAGCAATGCCCGGCAGATTGCCGAGTGGTTAGAATCGATACGGTCGAAGAGATGTGTCGTCGTGGAGGAGACCGGACGGCCGGTACCCCTGTATCCCCTCTTTTTTCACCCCTCGGGCAGGCTTCTCCCGCTTACAGATCCCAAGGGCGTGGACAAGAAGGTTAATGTCTATCTGGGCACTCCAAAGCCTCCGGTTCTTGCGCCCCCACGAAAGCTCCCCCCTTTTGGAGAGATGATCACGGTTCTGAGAAGATTCGATCTGCTTCCTGCCATATTCTTTCTCAAATCACGGGCGGATTGTGACGCAGCGCTTGAGCGTTGCGTAGATGGTTCGGGCCGAAATAGCCTGGGGCAAGCCGAGTTAGACCAAGGGGTCGATGAGCTTACTCAAGGGAATCCCCGCTTGGCGGCTCACCGACAGGTGTGGCATCTTAGAAACGCGGCTGTCGCAGCTCATCACGGTGGGCAGCTCCCCGCATGGAAGCTTGTCATAGAACATCTGATGACCGATGGGTTGCTTGATGCTGTCTTCGCTACTTCCACGGTAGCTGCAGGCGTCAATTTCCCCGCTCGAAGCATCGTGCTCCTGAACTCCGACCAATACAATGGCCATGAATTCCTACCGCTGAAGGCCACCGAGTTTCATCAAATGACGGGCCGGGCAGGCAGGCGGGGCAAGGACCACATTGGTTTTGCTGTTGCCGTTCCCGGAAAATTCATGGACCTGCGGCTCATGGCAAAGCTCTTTACGGCACTGCCTGAAGACGTGCTGAGTCAGATCAGGGTAGATTTCTCCATGGTCTTGAACCTCCTCTTGTCTCACACCCCCGAGCAGATTAAAAAAATCTTTCAGAGGTCTTTCGCCACTTACTTGAACCTCGCTGATCAGCAGAAAGGGCTTGATCAGAGGCTCAAGAAGGCCGGTCGGGCCCTCATGGCGCTCCTTCCAAAGGCTTTGTGTGCCGGGCCCGAGTCTGTGCTCGATCTTACCAGAAAGCGGGCCGCCCTGATCCTTGAAATCACGGCGCTCGACCGCAGGCTCAAAGAACTCGAGTCCAGGCTGGCTAAGATGGCAAACCTGGAACCGGGACGGCTCTTTCTGGACCGCCGGGGCCGCATGTACTGTGTCATCAAGCCGCAGAAGAAGCGGGATGAACAGGGTGTGCTGGCTTGCCGTGTGAAACCGGGTCGTTCCACCCGAGGCAAACACGCAAAGATGAGATGGTTTCGACCGGAGAAGGTGTCTCAAATCTTCGACAGGGTGCTCGTATTGCCTCCGCAGGATGACGTGGCCGGGCTGCTCCAATTGCTGACTCAAACATCACAGTCCGAGCCCCCACAAGTCCTTGAACCATTGCCTTTCTCAGAAGATGGGGTCACAACCCTCAAACCCTTGCAAAGCCGTATCCTCTTGCTTGAACAAGAGCTCGATCGCCTGATCTGCCACTCATGCAGCCACTTCAAGATTTGTCACTTCAAGTCCAATAAGGCTTTAAGGCCGATGCTCGAGGATTTCGCTTCGATGTGGGACGCTGCCCATGCCGTACGTATGCGGCTCTGGAATAGTTTTGTGAAACACCTTGATTTCCTGAAAAAGGAGGGCTTTGTCACCGAAGAAAACAAACTAACACATGACGGTATTTGGGCGTCTCAACTCAGACTTGACCAGCCGCTGATGATTGCCGAAGGGTTGCGTCTGGGCGTCTTGCCGGACACCGACCCAGCCTTGCTGGCAGCTCTGGTAGCACCCTTTGTGCAAGACCGAGATATAGACGTAAAGATAGACGAGTCAAGGATCCCCAAACGACTAGCAACAGCATACAACAGGATGAACAGGGCCCTCGGCCCTCTGATCGAACGAAAGACAGTCCAGGGCTTTGGGGCGAGACCGGTCGTCATGTGGCCTGCTGCCACAGTCTATGCTTGGGCTAATGGGCAGCCATGGGAAAAGGTCCTGCAGATTGTGGGGATGGCAGAAGGAGACCTTGCCATGCTCGTTTCCAGGACCGCAGACAACCTCAGACAGATCTCGTCTCTGACGAAGGTCTATCCCGCCATCGCCGGAAGCGCTGCAGAGGCAATCGCGATTATCCTGCGTGAGCCTGTCATCACTGATTAGAACAGATGGTCATCACCCCGACCTCTCTCTGAAACTACAGAGTTACTTCGTTATTCCAATATGTTAATCAAGTTATTTGGCAGTTCTTCGCTCATTGACAAGATTTCGCTTGACATCTAAACGATCGTTTGATACAAACGTTTGAAACAAACCTTGAAAGGTGGATCATGAGTCAAAATGATGAGCACGACCCGACCAAAGAGCGCCTCTTGGATCAGGCTGAAGCCCTTTTCGCCCAGAAAGGCTACGATGCTGTCAGCGTGAGGGAAATCACGACAGCTGCCCGATGTAACCTGGCAGCTGTGAACTACCATTTCGGCAGTAAGGAAAACCTTTACGTAGAGGTGTTCCGGGCCCGATGGGCCCCTCGTGCTATGCGCGTGCAGAAATCTTTCAGAGACTCTTTGGCAGCCCAGGATGAAGCCTCGCCCACCACAGTGGCTAGAGCTTTGGCTGAGGCTTTCTTGATAGGGCCTCTGTCGGATGAAGAGCGCTACCGCCACCACCAACTCATGGCCAGGGAGATGGGTCAGCCCACGGAGGCCTTTAAGTTGGTCGCTGAGGAAATTATACAGCCATTCTTCAGACAGTTGGCCGACATGTTACGTCCAGCACTCCCCAAAGGGCTGGACAAAGAAGGGCTGATGCTTAACATCTTGAGCATGTTCGCTATAGTCCTATACTTCAACTTCGCCCGGGCGGCGGTTACCCGCATGACCGGGCGCGAATACGACGAGGCTTTCAAGGCCCGGTTAGTGGAACACATCACCGAGTTTTCCCTTAATGGACTGGGCGGGAGCAAAGAGGAGGTCTCCCCGTGAAGCACATCCCGCCTTATTTGTCCCTTGTCTTAGCCGCCCTCCTTGTATCAAGTGCATGTATGCGGGTGGGCTCGGATTATCACCGGCCTGATATCGGCATCGATACGCCTCCATCATACCAGCATAGCCCGGCCGACGGGGTCACACAGGAGCCTGAAGACCGGTGGTGGGAGGTTTTCGGCGACCCTGAATTAAGCACACTGGTGGAGGAAGTATTAACAAATAACTTAGATATCAAAAAGGCCACTGCCAAGATTTTGCAGGTGAGAGCCCAACTTGTTCAGACAAGGGCAGACCGTTTCCCGAATCTAAGCATTCAGGCAAAGGGTGAACGCCGGCGCCGACCTGAAGGGATTTCCATACCAGGCCAGACCCTCTCTTCTGACAGAGAAAGCACTACCTACGACCTGTCATTTCCCGCTTCCTTTGAGCTTGACTTGTGGGGTCGTCTGGCCAGGGCTGAGGAGGCCACTCGGGCCGATCTCCTGCGAGCCGAGGAAAACCGCCGCACAGTGGCTCAGACTGTGGTTGCGGAGACCATCAGCCTCTACTTGCGGATGGAGTCCCTTGAGCGCGGTATTCAGATTACGAAGCAACTCATCCAAACCTTTCGCCGCAGCCTGGCTTTGGTGGAAAGTCGATACGAGAGAGGCCTGACCTCGGTCCTGGACGTGAGACAGGCCCGCCGAACTCTGGCTCGAGCCGAAGCGATTCTTCCGTCTGTACGACAAGACCTAGGCACGACTCAGCAGCAATTGGCCGTTCTCCTTGGGCGCTATCCCATGACCGGACCGGCTCGGCTCCAGCCGGAGGACTATTTCAAGCGTTTGGCCCCCGTGCCGCCTGGCCTTCCTTCTGACCTCCTGTTGCGACGGCCAGACATCAGAGCCGCCGAGGCCCAGCTAAGGGCCCTAAATGCTCAAGTAGGTGTGAGCAAGGCCAGCCGGTTCCCCCGCATTACCCTGACGGGTGCTTACGGCTACACCAGCGATGAATTGGATCGGCTCTTTCGGCCCGAGAGTGAGTTGTGGAACATTGCCATGGGAGCGGTGCAACCGCTATTTGATGCCGGCAAGCTGAAGGCCGGGCAACGGGCTGCTGAGGCAAGGTATCAAGAGGGTGTGGCCGACTATGCCAAGAGTGTGCTGACCGCTTTTGCCGAGGTGGAAAGCGCATTCTTGACTCGCGAGGAACAGTTGAAACGTCGGGATCATGTCGTTAATTTTGTCCTTGATGCGCGGGCAACGCAGAGGATTGCGGAGAACCGCTATGAAAGGGGTCTGGTCGATTATCTTACGGTACTGGACGCGCAGCAAACTCGCTTTGAGGCCGAAAGAGATTTACTGGAAGTCGATTTGGCAATCCTCTTAAACCGCGTCACCCTGCATCGGGCCCTGGGTGGTGGCTGGGCCGAACCATCATAATCACCACAGAGTTTGCCATCTTATGTACAGCTTTACTGTGACAAAGGAGTAAGGGAACTATCATGAATAAGGGGAGAAGAAAACTTTTTCATTTTGCCATTGCTATCGTCGTGATTGCCGTAGGTGCCATAGGCATGCGTGCGTTAACGGCAAGTAAACCTCAACTCAAGAAACGTAAAGCGCCGGCTCCGGTTCCCATGGTCCGGACGACAGAGATCCAAACCGGGCCGCAAGCGATACATATACAGGGTGAGGGTACGGTAAGACCTTTGCGAGAAATAAGTCTGATACCTCAAGTGGACGGCAAGGTGGTGTACATGTCGCCAGCCTTGGTGAATGGGGGCCAATTCAGCAAAGGGAACGTCTTGGTGCGCATAGATCCAGTCGATTACGAATTGGCCGTCACTCTGGCCAAAGCCAACGTGAAGGACGCTGAAAGTCTTCTTGAGTTAGCCAAAGAAGAGGCGGCAGCAGCACAGGAAGAGTGGCGCCTGCTCCATGCCGGCGGTTCGGAAGTAGACAGAAAGCCCCCGCCCCTGGTCGCCAAGGAGCCGCAATTGGCAGCAGCCCAGGCTAAACTCGAGGCTGGGCGGGCGGATCTTGACAAGGCATTGTTGAGCTTGGAGCGGACCGAGCTTAAGGCCCCATTCGATGGACGGGTGAGTCAAGAGAATGTCGATATAGGCCAATATGTATCCCCCGGACAGACCATGGCTACCCTATATTCTACTGAGGCAGCAGAGATTATCCTCCCCTTGGAAGACGAGAGTGCATTCTGGTTTAGCATACCGGGCTTTACGACCGGAAAGAGCCGTGGCTCCCGGGCCATGGTCAGGGCCCGTGTTGCCGGACAGGAACGGACCTGGTCCGGAGAGGTAGTACGCACCGAGGGGAAACTGGATGAGCGCACCCGAATGATAAATGTAGTAGTCCGGGTAGAAAGACCATACTCAAAAAGACCCCCACTTGCAGTGGGTCTGTTTGTCACCACGGACATTGAGGGCCGCACCTTGCCCAATGCCGCTGTTATCCCCCGGTCCGCCCTGCATGAAGACGACATAGTCTGGGTGGTGAATAACGATAATCGCCTTCACTTGCGTGAAGTTGATGTAGCCCGCGTGCAAGGGGATGAGGCCATAGTCCAGGCCGGTCTCGAGGACGGC
>JBEQLC010000096.1:0-7226 GCA_040326175.1 Desulfobacteria bacterium
TCCGGGAGATCTCATTTGCTACCTCTTCACGGCCTGTTAGCTCGATGATCATATCGAGATCTTTGAGCTTAAATAGATCCTGGTAGTCATCTGTTGTGTAAATTCCCTTTTCCGTAGCATAGCAATAACCCACAGCCTCGGGATTGGTGGAGGCAACTCCGATGAGCTTCATGCTAAGCTGGCTAGGTTTTTCAGCAAAGATCATCTCCATGATCGCCTTGCACCCCGGGCCACCACCTACAATTGCCACATTAAGTGCTTGAACCCCTTCCATCGTTATGTCCTTTCTTTTACGATAATCGTTTGCGATGCAACAAGCTTGGTTGTGACCTCATGCTTCGTAATTCATTGGTTAGAAAAACCCTGCTTATAATACATGGAGTAGGAATATCAGAATAACCACCCGGTCACTTTGGCATGAGGTGCATGTGATGCGGCTATCAGGAATAGACTAATTTGGCGGAGGAAGATAGCCTTCCAATAACTCCCCGCTGCAGGTAGCCCAGGTCTATCTAGACATCAAGATAAGAATCCTACCGACGCTCTCCACCACACCGGGAAGCCCCGCCCTTCAGGGCGGGGAGGCTTCACATATTACAATATAAAAGCCATATCGGAGCTCATCTCGCTATCGGACTGCATATCAAGCCTGTCCGGCGGCTATTCCCTCTTATTATCTCCACGGAAGTTGATCAAAAAAAGTAGGTCAACCAAAGGAAGGCGTTGTTGGAAGGTTTATTCAGAAAATTGGTGCCCGGTATTTCGAATCCGCCGTATTCGGTGCCCGTTCCGCCACAATATATGTTACCCCCAAAAGTCATCTGGACATCTTGATCTATGTCCCAGATAGCCCGTGGTTGAAATATCCCGGAAGGATCAGCCAGATTGCTGATCACGCCCAGATAGGCATTGAATAGAGGATGCAGTTCCATCTGGACTTGACCGGCCAGGTAAGCCCGGCCTATGGTGTATATCTCTCCTCTCTCCAAACGTTCAACAATATCCCGGTCAGCAAGTGCTTCCGAATAATCGTCATTGCCCAGACCATTGAAATAGAACTCTATCAATCCATACATGTTTTTTCCCGACCAGTCCCACGAGTAATCCATGTTCGCCACCAGAGACAAGAAACCGTCCTCATTGCTCTCTTCGTTCAGAAAGGTCCACGTAGCATCCATGCGCCAGGCCGTATCTCCTAAGAATCCTGTGCTGCCAAGGCCCACAACGTAATCTCGGTAATGCCTGGCTCCCATGACATCGAATTCAGTCGTTCCTGCAGCAAAATGCCACTTTCCAGCAAGGGAGGACTCATCCCACGCAACATCATGACTCGCCGGGTCCCGTCTGGGTACATAAAGGAGCTGGAAATCACCTATTCTATCTACGCGAAATTGGGTGGTCACCATGTCATCTCCGACCTTGTAGTCCCGCTCAACATCCGTTGGTGCAAAGGGGTTGAACAGATCCATCGGATTAAAGAGGAGGCCGTTTCCCCATGTTAACACCTGTCGGCCGATGCGGATGGTGCCCCATTCCGGCTGCACGGTTAGGGAGAACCGATCTAACCGGTGATACAGGATGTAGTCGTCATCTTCATCCAGGACGCCGGTCAAGCCCATAACACGTAGATCGTCATTCGGCGGGCCGGCAGGGCCAGTGAACAGACCAGGGTAAAGCTGTGCCAATGACTTTGCAGCTCGCCTGGTATCTCCACCTGACAAGATGGTCTCATAATGAGTCTCGAAATATCCCCAATCCCCAAAGAAGACCTTATTCTTTAGTCGGAACTCGCCGGACCCATCATAGTAAGGGCCGGTTTCAAGGGAGCCCAAGGCCGATTCGTCGTCAGGCCATGACACGCTTGCCCGGCCCCTAACATGCCCACCCCACTCAACGGCAAGGGAATGATTCGACGGATCGGCCTCGGACGACCAAGATTCTACGGGATAGGTGGTAACCAGGGAAATAGTTGACAGGAGTGTGCCAATGATGAAAAGGACGATTCTGAGTCTGTGATGATGTGCGATGTGACATACGCGATGTGGGACCCAGGCTTTCTTCAACTCATATCTCATATCGCACATCCCAAATCTTAAGTTTCCTTCACCCGATCATCCACGACCAGGCCGTCCCTGAGTTGGACTAATCGTCGGGCATAGTCCATGACCATCTGATCGTGCGTTGAGAAGACAAAGGTGACTCTTCTCTTTTCGTTCATCTCCCTCATCATTTCCAGCAAGCCCTGCCCGGTCTTGGAGTCCAGGTTGGCTGTGGGCTCATCCGCCAGAACGATGGCCGGATTCGATACGATGGCCCGGGCCACGGCCACCCGCTGCTGTTGACCCCCGGACAGCTCGGCCGGGCGCCTGTCGTACATCCCCTTCAAGCCCACGTCGTTCAGGATGGCCTCGGCCCGTTCGCGCCGCTCAGCTTGTGGTACGCCTTGGAGGAGCATGACAAATTCAACATTCTCCAATGCAGAGAGGACCGGAATAAGATTATAGGCCTGGAATACAAACCCAACCTTATGCAAGCGTAAGCTGGCCAGCTCCGACTGGTTCATCTGATCATAGTGATGTTCATCCACCACAACACTGCCCGAATCGGGCGAGTCCAAGCCGCCCATAATGTTCAGCATGGTGGTTTTACCTGATCCAGAAGGTCCGGCCAGGGCCATAAAGCCTCCAGTATCAATGGAGAGGCTCACGCCTCTGAGCGCTTCGACTTCAACCTTTCCCTGGTCGTAGGTTTTTTTGATGTCAACACATTCGACGATACTCATAATCTATCTCCCGTTAAATAGCTGATTGCCCACGACTTGAAGCTTAGTTTCTCTTCCTTTCAGATTTCAGCTATGTGTGCGCCAGTGCCTCCACAGGGGTGAATCTGGCCGCCTTGGCAGCAGGATAAATACTGACCAGTAGTCCCAATATGAAGACCACCAGGTTGGCCATGGTCACATCTTTGGCGTGTATGACCGGGTAAATCACCCGCGATATACCTGCCCATTCCGCGCCGGCTGCAAAAGCGGAGAGGTCTATCCCACTGCCGGAGAGGGCAAAGATAGTTAAGAGGCCCACGATGTTCCCGGCGGCCATCCCCATAACGAGGAGGAGAAATGACTCTGTCAAGACTCCTCTCATAATCCACCATGGTTTCATGCCCAGGGCCTTAAGCAGGCCGAACTCCCGTATCCGTTCGAACACAGCCATGAGCGTGGTGTTCACGATGCCGAAGCCCATGGCAATGAAAACCACCAGGAACCATATGTAGATAAAGGTGTCAAATAAGCTTAAGTACGCATCTACCAGAGGGAGCAGGTCTCGCCACTTATGCACTTCGTATTTAGAGGGAGGGAGAGCAGCCCTGAGGTTGTCGGCCACCTCGTTGACTTCATGGCGATCGGGCAAAACAATACATAACTCGGAAATCCCTTTTTCCAGCTTCAGCATGCGCTGGGCCGCAGTCAGGGTGACAAAGACGAACTGTTTTTCCGTGGCCTCCATCTCAGCCCTGAATATACCGACTATTCGGAAGGCCCGGGAAGCGATCTCGCGGTCAGTATCCTGAGACATTAGAATCAGCTTACGGCCCAGTTTGGTCTCAAACTTTTCCACAAGCGCTTCACCCACCACAATGCCGTATTCGTCATCCGGTCTGAGGTAATGCCCCTGGGTGACTGCCTCACCGATAAATGAGACTTGGGCCTCCCGCGCTGGGTCAATGCCCACTAAGGTAACACCGCCTGAATGTCGAGCGTTACTGGCAACCGCGCTAACACGAACCCTCGCGGTCCAGCGGGCGCCAGGTGGAACGCGCTTCTCAAGGATAGTCTGTACGACCTCTGGTTCTGCCATACTTTTTTCAATGGCTGGGTCATCTCGGTAGCCTGTGTAGTGCACCTGGATATGGCCGGTTAGGGTGGCGATCCCATTTTGAACCATCTGGTTTATCATTCCCCTGTGGAACGCTCCCATGAAGATCATGCTCCACACGCCAATGACTACCGCGATCATGATGACCGCGGTCCGCCTGGGGTTCCGCCAGATATTTCGCCAGCCTAATTGGAGATGCATGAAGGTGTGCCTTTCTTGTTATGATCGCAATCGATTCCTTACACAGATGCGAGGGCCTCCACCGGCCGGAGACGACGTACCCTCAAGGCCGGATACAGGGCCGTCAAGGACGTGATGAATAGCACTAGCGTCGGGCCGATTGTCACAGAAAGAAACGAGAGCTTGGGGTACATTCGCTCCGGAATACCGAACTGTCTTACGACTTCAGACATACCCGAAATGGCAATGCCGTGCACCTGGAAGTACCAGGTAATCAGGCACCCGGCTATAATGCCGACGACAATGCCGATCACTGTCATTGCTATCGATTCCAGGAGGAGCAACTTGGTCAACCGACGCGGGGTCGTTCCGATGGCCATCATCACTCCGAACTCTTTTGTCCGCTCGAATACAGCCATAAGAAAGGTGTTCAGGATACTGAACGCCACAACCAGAATCAGAATGCAGTAAAGGATCAGACCACTGATCAGGTCAAGCTTAATACCCTCTATAAGCCCGGGCATCAGGTCTATCCAATCCAAGACTACCAGGACGTGTTTCGGGTCCTCGTTTTCGATACTGCCCGCAACCGCTTTTCTTATGGCTGGAATGGCTCCCAATGACTTGCCGAGTGCTACCACCTCGTGAACGCCCCCTCGCATGGCGTAGACGTCCTGGAAGTGCTTGAGCGGGATATGGATTGAGGAACGATCGAATTCATCCTGGCCCGAATTGTAAGTCCCCTTTACTTCAACAACGGTGGCGGCGACAGAGCCGTCACGTCCCTGGCCTATCATCACCAATTCGTCGCCTAAACCGACTTGCAGGTTCTTGGCCAGGAGTTCTCCAAGAAGGGCCTGGTTGGTGTCTTCGGCAGACAGGTAGCTCCCCTGGCGTATCACTTTCTTAAGGGTGGATACGTTGGCTTCCCTGGCCGGGTCTATGCCGATAACCACTATGCCGTATGTGCGTTCTTCGGACGAGACCAGCGAAAAAGCATTTGCCCTATAGGTATAAGCGTCGATGCCAGGCGTCTGCTCCAGAATGCTGCCGATTGCGCCTGGATCAGGCACGACCAGGCGCATAGTCCTCTTGTCCTGATATCCCTCTGCCTGAACCTGCAGGTGCCCGGTGTGAATCTTCACCGCAGAATTTATCATGGTATCATACGAGCCAAACTGGAAAGAGAGCATAAAGACGAGCAATAGACAGGCAAATGCAATAGCCGTCATGGTTAAGATGGAGCGCCTGGGGTTTCGCCAGATGTTCCGCCACGCCATTTTAACGTCCACATTCAAGACTGACTACCTCCTGGGATTCCTTAGATTGGATGTAGTAAAGAGATGCTCAGGCAGCCCATCTTTGAAAGCAAGCTCTTTGTAGCTCAATTCAGTATATTCATCCTTTGCGTCGGCTTTCTGCATCTTCCAGACTTTGGGGAAGAGCCTGTCGCCCAGCATCTGGATATCATGAGCGGTCATGATCTTGACCAGCTGGAGGTCCTCATCATAAAACGCCTGGCTCAAGAAGATGTGGTCCTCGCGAATCTTGAGCTCCAACATGCCCCATACCACTGGCGCCTCTGGTTTGGGCATGGACTTGATAACGTACACCTTCATTCCCTCATGGGTTTCAGTCCCTATCAGGGAATGTGAGTAATCTTTGATCAGGCTATCGCTCTTAGCCAGGTCATTATTGGAGAAATCCGACCCCATCCAGGACTGGGACATCATCGACGGCGGGAGTTTGATTACCCGGTTCACCTTGGGATTGAATATCCACATCTCTCGACCCTTCTTGAGGGTCCCGTTGTCCCTGTCCTTGGGCGGTGCAATGATCCGAAAGAGGCTCTCTTCCTGCCCTTTGGTCCAGGCCTTGATCGTGACAACCCTTTCCCAGTCCGGCCGATGGACGGTCATATCCACGGTGGCAAAGGAGGCCTTTCCCCGATAATAGTCAAAGCTGGCCTGCACCAGGGCCTGGGGGTCCTGCGCCTGTCCGCTCCCGCAGATCCCGGCACTGATCAACAGAAGTAAGAAAAAGACTATGCATAACTTCTTTGTCATATCCGACTCCAAAAAGGTTGCGGGTTAGTCCCTTGATTGTGAAATTCGTGTTTCTTCTGGCAGAAAACAATCTTGGAACAACGAATGTCGAACAAGGAAGTAAGAAGGAAGGACCTCGACATTCGGAATTCCTTGTTCGTTATTCTACATTTCTGTCTGATTCCGTCTCGTCCGGGTTGGGACGTTAGTTTTAGTGCCATTCAATGCTGCTTCATTTTGTCCACACCTGGTTTTGGGAGCTCTTCTGTTGCCAGACCCCTGATGAGAACAGCCACGAAGTCCCTGGCCGTCGTCAAAGGATCAAAGGTTTCGTCAAACCACGCCTGCAAGAGCAGCGCGTCCCAGGTCCCGACCAAGGCCGCGGCCACGGACTCCGGGACTATGTCTTCTTGAAACTCACCGCGCTCAATTCCCTCTCGGACGAGGGCTGCAACAACACTCCGGAAATCTTCGTATGCCTGTCTGAAGTACCCCTTGAAGTGCAGTTTCATTTGTGACGATGCTGAGGCAGCCCAGAACTCCATCACCAGCGTAAAGAGATCCTTCATCTCGAGCCATGCCTGCATCACTGATTCGCTAAGGATGGTCAACCGCTCGGATGCAGAGCCCCCCAATGCCGAGATACTGACCTTTGCTGCTGCCTCAGTTTCTTGGGCGAACCACTCGAATACAGCGAAGAAGAGATCTTCCTTGCTTTCGAAGTACTCGTAAAGGGTTCCCTTGCCGATTCCGGCCTGGACGGCAATGTCGGCCATGACCGTGCCGGAAAAACCCTTGTCGGCAAATACCTGAGCTGCGGCCTGGATGATAAGGGCCTTCTTTTGCTGTTTTTGTAGTTCGCTTGTATTCAAAGCGGTCTCCTTGCTGTCCGACCGGTCGGTCAAGATGATACTGTGTCTATAATATGCTGGTATTCAAGTTATTATTACCGACCGACCAGTCAGTCAGAACATAACAATGATCCCCGATAGTGTCAAGAAAAAAATAAAAAAGCCTGGACGTGGACAAATCAGGAATGTTAACAATTGGTTCTAGAAGAGGCCGGCGCGGCAGGGGGCCGAAACACGGGGAGCAGATAAGATGTCCACACGCGAGTATCCTGAGA
>JBEQLC010000097.1:0-7168 GCA_040326175.1 Desulfobacteria bacterium
CTGAGCAGCTCCCTTATTTCCTTTTCGTCATCAACAACCATGATCTTTTCCGCCATTGTGCCCCTCCTTTTCTTCCGAAAACAGAAAGATTGCCAATGCAAACATCTCGAAATGTCAGCAGTATGTTGAAAGCAAGATCGATGCCGAGAACAAAGGGGGTTTGAAATTATTTGCTACTTAGATCCCCATTTCACCAAATCCAACAGTCTTTTCTTATTTTGCAGCAATACCCAGCCCGTTAAAAACTAGGCCAGCGGCCTGTGATTGAACGGGCCACTCCCTCAAATAGTTCAATTTTTCTTGACAGTTACTTCGATATGATATATTTGATACTAAATATATCATATCGAAGGAGTTGCGGGTATGGAGAAGAAATGGCTGTTACGGTTGCCCAGAGACCTGGATGATTGGCTTACTCTTAAAGCGGCAAAACAAACTGTCAAGCGCGGCAAGAGAGTGTCAAAGAACACTCTGATAATTGAACTCGCCACCGACGCCCGGGAGGAAAAGGTTTCGGATCCTACCATTGAGCCACCTAGGGCAGAAAAGTGGCAGGAGGTGAGATCAGCACTGGCATTCATTCAAGAGACAATAGAGGCGAGGATCGATATGGACTCACCTGGGAGTGATCGGTTGAAACAGCGAATCTCAGTCAACCTGAAATTGCTGGAGTCTTACCTTGAGGATCTGTGAGGGTATAGTTGATCAACACTGAATCTACGGACGTCACAATCATAGTCTTGGTCGTGAAAATTCATGCTAGCAGAAGAGAAAAAGGGTTTAGGAAGATCCTAAACCCTTTATGTATCTGGTGGGCGGACGCAGGCTCGAACTGCGGACCCCCGGCTTGTAAGGCCGATGCTCTCCCCACTGAGCTACCCGCCCGTATGTACCTTTGGCCTTAGCAATTCATCTGGTATCTGTCAAGGGAATTTTCATTGTGTGACATAACAAATAAAAAGCGCCCAACCGTATTGCGGCTGGACGCTTGATTGTCTAGTCTGCACTCTTGTCAGACCCTTTGTTAATCAGTGGGCCCTAATCTCATCAGAAGGTTCGGGGGTTTCAGTTGGAACCAAAACCTCTTCGTCTTCTTCTATAGGTTTTTTGAAAAGCTTTTCAGGATCGGCCACCACCAAGGCTTGTTTGAGCACTTCGTCCATGTGCTCCACCAGTATAAGTTCTATATCTTTCAAAATCTTGCCAGGAATCTCTTTAATATCTTTGGCATTTTCTTTCGGTATCAGAATTTTTTTGATCAGGCCGCGGTGCGCTGCCAGCACCTTCTCCTTCAACCCTCCTATGGGGAGCACCCGGCCTCGCAAGGTTATCTCACCAGTCATAGCCAGGTCTTTGCGAACAGGTACCTTGAGCAGAGCAGAGGCGATAGCCGTTGCCATTGTAATTCCTGCCGATGGTCCGTCCTTGGGAATAGCCCCCTCGGGCACGTGGACGTGTATGTCCAGTTTCTTGTAAAAATTTGGGTCTAGTTCCAGAGCTGCAGCCCGGGAGCGCACGTAAGTAAGGGCGGCCTGGGCCGACTCTTGCATGACTTCGCCTAGCTTGCCGGTGATGGTGAGGCCGCCTTTACCGGGCATGATGGCTGTCTCGATACCAAGCAGTTCGCCGCCAAACTCGGTCCAAGCGAGACCAATAGCAAGGCCGATCTCATCTTTCTCTTCAGCGCGGCCGTAGTGATACTTGGGTACCCCGAGATGCTTATTTACACTTCTCTCGGTTATCTTGATTGTGGTCTCTGGCCCCTTTTTGACCACCACTTTGGCTACTTTGCGACAAATGGAAGCTATTTCCCGCTCGAGATTACGCACTCCAGCCTCTTTGGTATAGCGGCGGATGATCTCATAGATGGCGCCGTCCGAGAAGTAAATGTTTTCTGGTTTCAGTCCATTGGCGTCGCTCTGTTTGTCGACGAGAAACTGTTTGGCAATGTTGAGTTTGTCGAATTCGGTGTATCCCGGCAACCGAATGATCTCCATGCGATCCTGTAGCGCCGGCGGAATGGAGAACAGCGTATTGGCAGTGGTGATAAACAGAACTTCGGACAGATCGTAGTCAACGTCCAGGTAGTGATCGTTGAAAGCGAAGTTCTGCTCCGGGTCGAGTACTTCGAGCAGTGCCGCAGAAGGATCACCGCGGAAATCCATGCTCATTTTGTCGACCTCGTCCAGGCAGAAGACAGGATTGTTGGATTTGGCCTTGCGCAGACTCTGGATAATTTTCCCTGGCAGTGCTCCGATATAAGTCCGTCGGTGACCGCGGATTTCGGCCTCATCCCGCACACCGCCCAGCGAAAGACGGATGAAGTTTCGCCCTAAAGCGCGAGCAATTGATTTGGAGAGCGAAGTTTTGCCTACTCCTGGGGGACCCACGAAGCAAAGGATGGGGCCCTTAATCTTCTTCACCAGCGCCTGAACCGCCAGGTATTCCAGGATTCTCTCTTTCGGTTTTTCAAGGCCATAGTGGTCCTCGTCCAGGATGATAGAGGCCTGGTCTATATCTAATTTGTCTTTGGTGCGCTCGTACCACGGGAGGGAGAGCAGCCAGTCGATATAGTTTCGTACCACCGTGGCCTCAGCAGACATGGGCGACATCAACTTGAGCTTTTTAAACTCAGAGCGAACTTTAGCGGCCGCCTCCCGCGCCATGCGTTTGCGTTTGATGCGTCTTTGTAAATCTGCGAGTTCGTTTCGAAAATCATCCTTCTCGCCCATCTCTTTCTGGATGGCGCGCATCTGTTCGTTCAGATAGTACTCCCGCTGGGTCTTTTCCATTTGTTTTTTGACCCGGCCTTTGATGCGGTGCTCAGTTTGAATGATCTCGATCTCACCGCTGATGTAGGCATAGAGCATCTCTAGCCGTTTGAATTGCGGGATGGCTTCAAGCAGCTTCTGCTTGTATTCGATCTTGAAAGGCATGTGGGAGGCTATGGTGTCGGCCAACCGCCCTGGTTCCTCAATTGAGGAAACCGAGAGAACCATCTCCTGGGAGATTTTCTTATTCAGCTTGGCATATTTTTCAAAGGCCTGAACAGTGCTGCGCATCAAGGCTTCGATCTGAACATTTTGCTCAGTTTTCTCCTCGATTGACTTCACCTGCACCATAAAAAAGTCATCGTTGCTCAGGAATTGCGCAACCTTGCCGCGTTTCTTACCTTCCACCAAGGCTTTTACCGTACCATCTGGCAGACGAAGCAATTGCAGAATTGTCGCCACGGCTCCCATTCGGAAGATGTCCTTTTCCGTGGGATTGTCAGTTTTTGCCTTTTTCTGGGTGGCGAGAAAAATGGTTTTTCCCTCCCCCATGGCGTGCTCTAGGGCCTTGATTGATTTTTCCCGGCCAACGAAAAGAGGAGCGACCATGTTGGGGAAAATAACGATATCCCTGAGAGGCAACAAGGGATACTCGGGAAGTCCAAACTGGTCCCCTTCGTCAACACTGTCGCGATTTTTCTTTAACATACCCATCATTATCTCGTTCAGTAAAGAAAAGGCTACGTGGTAAAATGCGAGTAGCCTTTCACAAGGTTCTTGAAAGCCGCATTAGCTATTCTTGCGCCTCTATGTCTTTAGGCTGATTCCAAGGAGCCTTCATACAGCAGAAGTGGCGTTTCCATGCTTGTTACTACCCCTTCACTGATAACGCATTCACGAATGTCTGGCTGGGAGGGAATCTCGTACATAATGTCCAGCATGATGTTTTCGAGGATACTCCTCAGTCCTCGAGCTCCAGAGTTCCGCTTCATGGCTTCATGGGCCACAGCTTGCAAAGAGCCCTCAGTAAAACGCAAGGTCACATCTTCCATGCCGAAAAGCTTCTGGTACTGTTTTATCAGAGCGTTCTTCGGCTCAAGCATGATTTTCATCAACTCGTCTTCGGTCAGTTCGTGTAGGGTTGCCACCACAGGAAGCCGCCCGACAAACTCAGGAATCATACCAAACCTGATCAGGTCTTCGGGCTGCACCTGCACGAGAATCTCGCCCAATTTGCGCTCTTCCCGTTTTCTGATCTCAGCTGCGAACCCCAGGGCCTTGACGCCGATGCGTGACTTGATTATGCCCTCCAGGTTGTTGTAAGCGCCACCACAAATAAACAGAATGTTCGTGGTATCAATCTTGATAAATTCTTGCTGGGGATGCTTCCGTCCTCCCTTGGGAGGGACATTGGCAATGGTGCCCTCCAGGATCTTCAATAGAGCCTGTTGGACTCCCTCTCCAGAGACGTCCCGGGTGATGGAAGGGCTGTCCGCTTTGCGAGCGATCTTATCTATCTCGTCAATATATACAATGCCGCGGGATGTTTTTTCCACGTCGTAGTCAGCTGCCTGAAGCAGATTGACAATAATGTTTTCAACGTCCTCGCCAACGTAACCCGCCTCAGTAAGAGTGGTGGCGTCGGCAATGGTAAAGGGAACGTCAAGGATGCGGGCTAGGGTTTGGGCCAATAGCGTTTTCCCGCATCCTGTCGGGCCGATCAAAAGAATGTTGCTCTTCTGGATTTCCACATCCTCCATCTCAGCCCGGGATTCAATGCGCTTGTAATGGTTATAAACTGCCACCGAGAGAATCTTCTTGGCCTTTTCCTGACCGATGACATAGTCGTCAATAGCCTCCTTAATCTCGGTGGGTTTGGGTACACTGCTTAACTTGGCAGCCTCTTCCTTTTCAAATTCTTCAGCAATAATGTCATTACAGAGTTCAATACACTCGTCACAAATGTAAACGGTGGGACCAGCTATGAGTTTCTTGACCTCATCCTGGCTTTTTCCGCAGAATGAGCAGACCAGATCTCCGCCCCGGTCATCTTTCTTCCTCGTCATCTAATCCTCCTTTACCAACCAATGTCGCACAGCGTCCCCTTTTTTCTCTTCCCGTGTGTCATGGATATTATAGCAGAATAGAGGTTATATTCAATGGCTTCTCTAATCATCCTTGCCCTCCGGAGCTTTCTTGGGCCCCTTTTTCTTGGAGTCCTCCTCCGGAATCCCCCGCTCGACAATGACTTTGTCAACAATACCGTATTCTCTTGCTTCCTCCCCGCTCATGAAAAAGTCTCGATCAGTGTCTTTTTCAATTTTTTCCAGAGGTTGGCCGCTATGATGAGACAGTAGGTCGTTTAGTCTCTCGCGCATTCTCAAAATCTCTTTGGCCTGAATTTCCACATCGGTTGCCTGTCCTTGGAACGCTCCCAAGGGTTGGTGGATAAGAATACGCGAATGTGGCAAGGTGAACCTCTTTTCTCGCGTCCCTGCTGCCAGCAAGAGAGCACCCATGCTAGAGGCCTGTCCCAAACACAGGGTTGCCACATCCGGTTTGATGTACTGCATGGTGTCGTAGATGGCCAAGCCGGCGGTGACCAGTCCTCCAGGTGAATTAATATAAAGGTTTATGTCCTTATCCGGGTCGTCAGATTCCAAAAAAAGCATCTGGGCGATAATAAGGTTGGCCACCTCATCGAACACCGCCGTGCCCAGAAAAATGATGCGATCTTTGAGTAGCCTGGAGTAAATATCATAAGCACGCTCCCCGCGGCTGCTTTGCTCGACAACGATGGGTATCAGAGTCATGAACCTTCCTCTCTTTTACTTTTGTCTTCCCCGGGGCCAGAGGCCGCTTCCTCCACTTCTGTCATGTCCGCGTGGTCCCGGAGGAAATTGATAACCTTTTCTTCCATCAACTGACGTTTGTACGGTTCCATCAAATTACTATTCTGGTAAAAATCTCTCACTTGTTCATACGTTTGGCTCATATCCTTTGCGGATTTGTGCAGCCCCTGGTCCACTTCCTCATCGCTGATCTCAAGGCTTTCCTGATGAGCAATTTTCTCCAGGAGAAAGGTGCCTCGCACCCTTCTTTCAGCAGGTTCCCGGTTGCGCTCCTTGAAGGTCTCTTCATCCATTCCTGCCTGCTCAAAGGTGAGATTCTGGGCGGATAGGCGGTAACGAATGGTGTCCAACATTCTTTGCAATTCCTGTTCCACCATGCTCTGAGGAACATCAAAGGGATTACGGCTGATCAACTCGTCCAAGATTTGCGTCCAAACTTCCGCATCTATTTGGTCCCCTTTCCTGCTTTCCAATTCCTGGCGTACAGTAGTGCGCAAATCTTTAAGATTATCAAAATCACCAAGGTTCTTGGCAAACTCATCATCCAGCTCTGGAAGCCCTTGCTCTTTAATATCCTTGATCTCCACCTGAAAGGTGGCATTCTTGCCGGCGAGATTCTTGTTGCCATAGTCAGCTGGAAAGGTGACCTCGATCTCTCTTTGTTCACCCTTGCTTGCGCCAATAAGCTTGGTTTCGAACTCGGGGTTGAAACGATTACCACCTACTTCCAGGTGAAAGCCCTTGGCTTCACCATCAGGAACAGGCTTACCCTCAGCGAAGGCTTTGAAATCAAGAACCGCATGATCTCCTTGTTGAATGGGACGCGGTTCCTCAAGGGATTTGAGATAAGAGTTCGCTTGTCGACGCAACTCGAGTTCAGCGTCAACTTCTTCCTCATTGACAACCAGTTGTTTTCTCTTAACCGGTATCTTTTTATAATCCTTGACAACGACTTCCGGTTTCACCTCCACCATAAATGAATAGCGGAATGGCTCTCCCTCCTGTAACGGTTCTCTGTCAAGGTCAGACTGACCAACAGCTTCAATGTCGGTTTGTTCCAGGGCTTCCATTAAAGTCTCGTTGACGAGTTCTAAGCCCACCTCATGGTTGACCTGATCCGCATACTGCCGCTTGAGAATTGCCAACGGGACCTTGCCGGGGCGAAACCCTCTAACCTTCGCAGTGCGATTAAGCTGTCGATAAGCCTTCTTGAGGTGACGATTCACCTTTTCCTCAGGGAGCTCTACATGCACCTTGCGAGCAGTCTCACTAATTTCTTCAATGGAAATCTTCATTTGGCTATGATCTACTACTCCCCCCCAATGTTGCTTAAAAAGACCTCGGCTTCAACTCCTGGACGCTGGTTGCAAGAATCTACAGGCAACACATTTCCACAAGCCCTGAACCACCTGACAATATAATCATAGTAGGTGGTATCTGGCAACCCTTAACCCGGATGTTTAGGCCATCTTCGTGGTCTCGCGACAGCAATTCATGAAATATTCGGGCTGAAAGCCAAGAAAAAGGGCTAGCCCGGCCTGAGCC
>JBEQLC010000098.1:0-7103 GCA_040326175.1 Desulfobacteria bacterium
ACCCAGGCAATGTTTTTTTTCGACTAGTTCAACATCCATGTCCTTCAGGAAGTTCAAAAGAGTAAGTAAGTCATAGTCGCTCTCGAACTTCTTCAGGTTGCGGTTTACGGCTTCGCATTCCCCCTGAAGATCCTCATAGGCCTCTTTATATTGACTTGTCCATGTATAAAGCCCGCGATACGACTCTAACAAAAGCCTCTTGAATTTTGCTCGCTGGGTAAGGCCGCGGACTTTTACCTGGCCAAGGTGTTTGCGGTCACGGAAGTCCTTGTCAAGTCGCTCCCCAAAGGGAGCATCCTTCAATCCAACTGTCTGCCTGAATTCATCTGCAAACTCCGGCTCTATGAGTGAGTTATAGATGCGCCCAAAGCGCCTGGCGCACTTTCTCTCCAGTTCAGCCGTCTGTTCCGCTAATTCGTTGACATAGTTAATCTGTTCTTCGATCAGTCGTCGTTCATGAAAGTAATTTTCAACAACCTCTTCTTTAACCTCTTGGGTCAATGCTGCAATGATGTCATCTTGCACAGCTTTTCCTCAACATCTTCAGTTCGGAGAAATCCTGGTTCAGGTCAGGCCCTTCTTCCTCTCATCATCTTGCAATCATGGCACGCATACGATCGGCAGCATTTTCCGCATGATCGGTGATGTTACCCACGTGCTCCACCAGTAAAATGAGGTGAAATACCAGGAGAGAATCTGTAACCTGATTAAAGATCTTGAATTTCAGCTCTCGCTCGAGATGGTCGGCCTCATGTTCATATTGACGAATCTCTCGGATAAGGTCCTTTATCTTGTCCCTTTGCTCCTCAGACTTGCTTCTGAAGTAATCTCTCGCAAGAGCGACCAAGTCAGACAGCCTTTCAATAGGGGGTAACACAGCTTGGATCAGATTGTGAAAATCAGTGGCCACTTGATCTGGGATGCCCTTGGGCCGAAAGGAAAGCCAGAACAGGGCCTCTTCCACTTCATCCAGCACCTTGTCCTGCTCCCGGAGATAGTCAAGGAACTGGAACTTGTCCACTTGCATGAGAATCCCCCTGGGCAGATGGCTGCGAATATTGCGCTTTATCAAATCCGCCTCACTTTCCAGTTTGGATACCTGTTCAGTCAAAATGTCAAACTGCTTGCAGTCCTCACCCATGTGGCAAACAGCCGCCTTCCTGAACATATGCGCACATTCTTTGACCTTGTCAGCGTGTCTCTGCAGGCCTTCAAAAGGAGACTTCATGAATAGTGAACTCAGTAACAGACGCATTCTACCTTCCTCCTTTGGATCTCCTATTTATAATAACACAACGGTGAGGATTTTGTACAACACCATAGACAGGACAATCGTAAAGGGCAAGGTTATCACCCATGAAAGCCCGATATTTTTCAAAATACGCAAATCAAGCGAACCCATCCCCCTCATGAGCCCCACCCCGACCACAGAGCCTACCAATACGTGGGTTGTGGACACGGGCAGGCCAAGGCGGGAACACATCAGAATCGTCGTGGCCGCCCCAAATTGGGCGCAAAATCCCCTGAGCGGCGTAATCTCTGTTATGTCTCTTCCGATGGTCTCCATGACGCGGGTACCAAAGGCATAAAGCCCTCCCCCCACGGCAATGCCACCTATAAAAAGCATCCATATAGGAACTTCTACTTGCAAAGCTACAGATTTGGTCTTGACCACGGAGAATATGGCTGCAAGGGGGCCGATAGCATTGGCCACGTCATTGGCGCCGTGGGCAAAGGCAACGTAAGAGGCTGTGAAAACCTGAAGCTGAGCGAAGACACACTCCACCGCAGAAAATCCCTGAGGATTGGGTTGCAGTTCACATTTTCGATGCACCTGCCAGCGTACCCACTTCCGGCCAAACATCCCCGCCAAAGCCGCACACGGAGCAGCCACCAACAAAGTTTGGGAAAAGCCTATCTCAAGATGAAGATTCTTCAGACCTTTAAATATAAAGGAAAGGATGAGTATCAGAACAACAAAAAAGATCAGGGCCGGGGCGTAGTGGACTGCAGCCGCGTGAGGATCTTTGGTCGCCATGACTTTCTTTTCAGCCAGATAGAAGATGCCTCCTGCGATCACGGCGCCTGCAACCGGAGAAATAATCCAACTCACGGCGACAGTGATGATCTTTCCCCAGCTAACAGCTGCTGCACCAACACTGAGAATGCCAAAGCCCACCACAGCCCCTACAATGGCGTGCGTGGTGGAGACAGGCAAACCAAAGTACGTGGCCAGATGCACCCAGAGGCTGGCCGCTATGAGCGCAGCAAACATCCCAAGCATCAACCTGCTTGGCTCGTCCGCGAGTAGGCCCGGATCGATCATACCCTTACTGATTGTACTGGTAACGTGGCCCCCTGCGAGACAGGCCCCGAGCACGTTGGCAATAATCGATACCAACACCGCCTGCTTCAGGGTCAACGACCGAGAGCCCACCGCTGTCCCCATGGCGTTTGCCAGGTCATTGGCACCAATGTTGGCTGCCATGTACAAACCGATCAGGGTGGCAATCGACAAAACAATGATATCGATGTTCATGTGCTAGCTTTCAGACGGACTTCTTGGCTCTTTGAGGTGAAGTTGGACAGGGCTGATGTGCTTATGGTATGTGGCTTAATATTATCTTTAATTCACATCGTCAATCGATTTTTTGCGCTACGATCCAACTGAAAAAGGAAAAAGCTTATGTCCTTGAAAGTACACAATATTACGAACCTATACAACGGCAAAATATTCAATGTAGCCCTTGAGAGGGTGACCTTGCCGAACGGGGTCATAAAGGACCGAGAGGTCGTCCGCCACCCGGGCGCTGCCGCCATGGTCCCACTCCTGGACGACGGCAACGTTGTCTTAGTCAAGCAGCACCGCCACGCCGTGAACGATTACTTGTGGGAGATCCCTGCCGGAACCCTTGAGCCGCAAGAAGAACCTGTGGCGTGTGCTGGAAGAGAACTGATCGAAGAAACGGGCTATGAAGCCAAAGACTTTGACAAACTTACGGAAATCCTTCCCGCCCCTGGATACACAGACGAACACATCCACATCTTCCTGGCCACGGGATTGACTTTGGCAGAGCAAAGGCTTGAGGATGACGAGGTCCTGACAGTCCAGCCCACACCCTTTGACAAGGCCATTGAAATGATTAAGACAGGCGAGATCCAGGACGCCAAGACCATTGTCGGCCTGCTGCTGACTTCCATGAAAAAGCGCAAAGATTAAGTCTCTCACAGAGCTCACAGAGTTCTCAGAGTTTTTTGAGGAGATTTCCTGATAGGGAAATCTCCTCAAACTGCCATCACGCTTCGCAGGACATATTCAGTGACCCCAATGCTTACGTGTAGTTTCAGGTCTTGCACTGCTCATTCATGTTGTCCCGCTTCGCGGGACCGAGCTTTTGGCCTGATTTTTCCTGCTTAAGAAATCAGGCCAAACGGATTCCTCTGTGAGCTCTGTGAGCTCTGCCTGCCCCGTGGAATGCACTTTCACTTTCTATTCCACCGGGGTGAGAAATAAAATTTTCTAGGTGGAAATTCTGGAGAAGTCGGCAAAGACGTTAAAGAGGTCGGCAATCTCTCCAAGGAGGGCAAGGCGGTTCTGTTTTAAACGCTCATCTTCGGTCAGGACCATGACCCCGTCAAAGAAGTCGTCCACGGGCCCTTTCAGGGTAGCAACGGTAAGCAGCGCCCGATCAAAGGCTCCGCTTTTCAGATCTTCAGACATGTCATGCTCAACTTTTTTCAAGGCATCAAAGAGGGCTTGCTCGCAGGATTCCTGAAACAGATCCGGATCCGTTTTCGCCGGCGCATCCAGCCCACCTGAAACAATCTCGCCCCGCTCTTTCGCCTGTCTTATAATATTGGCCACACGCTTGAAGGCGATGGCCAAAGGTTGAAAATCCGGTTCAGCCTTCAGGGCCTCCAAGGCCTCAGTCCGTTTTCGGACCGCAGGAAGATCTTCCATGGAAGCGCTGACCACAGCGGTAATAACATCCTTGGAAAAACCCTCTTCGGCCAGGAGGTGTTCCATGCGATGCTGAAAGAAAGTCAGTACTTGCAGCACAAGTTGCCCTGTATCGCCGGATATCTTCTCGTGCAGGAGTTCAAGGCTCTTGTGAATCAGTCCTTTAAGGGAGAAAGAGAATGCCTGGGTCAAAATGATCTGGATAATCCCTATGGCCTGGCGTCTCAGGGCATACGGATCAGAAGTCCCGCTGGGGATAAGGCCGACCCCAAAACAGCCGCAGACGGTATCCAGCTTGTCCGCAATACTCACGAGTGAACCCGGAACTGTTGCAGGGAGTGGCCCCCCGGCATAGGCAGGCAGGTAATGTTCCTCGATAGCCTGGGCCGCGGCCTCAGGCTCTCCTGCTCGAGCTGCATAGATGCGTCCCATCACCCCCTGAAGCTTTGGAAATTCATTGACCATCTGGGTAGTCAGGTCCGATTTACAGAGCCATGCTCCCCGTGAAACCGAGGCTTTGAGGTCCGGGGCCGTCAAGTCGGCAAGGTGTTCGGCCAGCTTTTGAACACGACACACCTTCTCAAACATGGTGCCCAGCTTGGCCTGAAATAAGACCCCGTTTAGTCGCTCAACGATTTCATGGGGAGGAGTCTTTGAGTCGGTTTCGAAAAAGAAACGAGCGTCCGAAAGCCTGGCCCTCAGGACCCTCTCATGCCCGGCGGTGACCAAAGCCATGTCTTCAACAGGTGTGTTGTTTACCGCAATAAAACAGGGCAGCAACTGTTGGTCTGACCCTGCCACGGCAAAGTATTTCTGGTGCTCCCGCATGGCCGTGATCAGGACCTCTCGAGGCACCTCAAGAAAGCCTTTGTCAAATGTCCCTGCCGACACTGCCGAGTACTCCACCAGGTGGGTCACGGTGTCGAGCAGGTCATTGTCGGATATGACCTCACCGCCCAGCTTTCGGGCGGCCTGGGTGATTTCTTCCCGAATCGCGTTCTTGCGTTCCTCAACATCTGCCAGCACAAAGGCGGACCGCAGGGCAGGCACGTAGTCAGAAACCTCTGAGATAGAAATGCGCCCGGGATGCATAAAGCGATGGCCGAAGGTGCGGCGGCCGCTTCTGATATTTTCCATCTTGAAAGGTATGATCCGGTCCCCAAAGAGCGCCAATACTCCGTGAATCGGCCTCGTAAAGACCAGGCTGAGATCAGACCACCGCATCGACTTGGGAAAGGGAATAGCCATGATGAGTTCAGGGACCACGCTTTGAAGAAGTCTCCAGGAAGCCTGACCCCGTTCAAGTTTCTTGACGCACACATATTCTCCCTTGGCTGTCGTCTTGATGGTCAGACGCTTCATTGAAACGCCCTGGCTCTTTGCAAAGCCTTCGGCTGCCCTGGTCGGCCGACCTTCAGCGTCAAAGGCCGCTGCTTTCGGGGGGCCCACCACCTCCCGCGTGACAGAGGCTTGCCGTTCAGACACCTCCTGCACCATAAGGGCAAGACGCCTCGGGGTTCCAAAGGTCTCCATGGCTCCGTATTCGACACGGGCCCGAGACAGTTTCTGCCCCATGAGGTTCTTCATGGCCTCAAGGGCCGGGTCAATGTATCCTGCTGGTATCTCTTCGCTTACTATTTCTATGAGTAGGGGTTTCATGGTTGGTTGTCCGTTCTTGGTTCTTGGTTCTTGGTTATCCGATCTATGATTCATTCCCGATTCAGCAACGGAAATCCCATAGTCTTTCTTTGCTCAAAATAAGCTTCGCCGCAGCCCCGGGCCAAGTTCCTGACGCGGCCGATGTAGCCGGTCCTCTCAGTCACGCTGATGGCGCCCCGGGCATCGAGCAGATTAAAGGTATGGGAACACTTCAGGCAATATTCATAAGCAGGCAGGACCAGGGAGACGGACAGAACACGCTGGCATTCGGCCTCGTACATGTCAAAGAGGCTGAGCAGCATCTTGATGTCGGCATGTTCAAAGTTGTAGGTCGAGTGTTCCACCTCGCCCTGATGGTGCACGTCCCCGTAGGTTACTGAATCGTTCCATTTAAGGTTGTAAACATTGTCCACGCCCTGCAGATACATGGCAATCCTCTCCAGGCCATACGTAAGTTCAACGGAGACGGGATCGAGTTCGATGCTTGCTGCCTGTTGAAAGTACGTGAATTGTGTGATCTCCATGCCGTCAAGCCACACTTCCCACCCGAGGCCCGAGGCCCCAAGGGTAGGTGATTCCCAGTCATCCTCCACAAAGCGAATGTCATGGGCCATGGGATCGATCCCGAGAGCTTGGAGGCTTTTCAGATAAATGTCCTGGACGTCAAGAGGAGAAGGTTTAAGGATGACCTGATATTGGTAGTAGTGTTGAAGCCGATTGGGGTTTTCCCCGTAACGGCCATCCGTCGGACGACGAGAAGGCTCCACATAGGCAACCTTCCAGGGCTCCGGACCAAGCACCCTCAAAAGCGTGGCTGGATTAAAGGTGCCGGCCCCAACTTCGATGTCATAGGGCTGCTGGAGCACGCAGTCCCTGCGAGCCCAAAAATTTTCCAATGATAGAATGAGTTTCTGAAAAGTCATCGTTTTCTTCCGTCCGATCAGTTTTCCTATATGCCCCTAAACCAGAAAAATACATGAAACCGCAGACCAACACAGACGTTTTGTTCGGCCGACATGGCCGAACAAAAAAGGTAGTCCGCCCTTGGCGGAATGAGCATGATATTTAGTTGAGATTAACCATACAAGCCTTCGATCATTTTCAATATGCCCGCAGGGCACTGACGGTCGATAGCTCCGCCTTCAGCGGAGCTATTTGTCTGCGTTTGTCTGCGGCTAATTCTTGTCTGTAATGCCCAAAGTGCCTGGATACACTGAAATCTTCAGTTTGTAAAGCGGTCAATGTGGCAATGTGGACTCGATCTGTTTCAAGAACTTCAAGCTTTTTGTTTCTTTCCCGAGATGGTACACGACAAAGGCTTCAAGCATCCGGACGCTTTCCTCAATGGCCTGCCTGGAGAACCCCACCCGATTGAGCTTCCCTAATGGTGCGGTCAAAACCCAATTGAGGAGCTTGACCGTACCCATTGAAAGACCCAGAGGAGCAGCTTTTTGAGAGGCGCATTCTTTGCACAATATCCCGC
>JBEQLC010000099.1:0-7086 GCA_040326175.1 Desulfobacteria bacterium
GGGACATTCTTGTAAAGCTCCCCTCGCCCTCGTCCTTCCGGACGAGGGTTCTGCCTTACGGCAGCACTTCGTGCGCGGGGAGCTCGCCGGTCACATCTCAAATTCCCTGCATCAACGGACCAATGGGCCGAGCTTCCTCACTTTCTCAACCATTTCCGAAACGACCTCAACAAACTTATCTCGCTCGCTGGCCGAGATCCAGTCAAGCTTCAATCTATCTTCCTCTATGCCAAATTGCACCAGCATTTTCTTTAGAATTGTGTACCTCTTGAGTGTCTGAAAATTACCTTCTTTATAATGGCATTCACCAGGGTGGCACCCCAGAATGACAACACCATCAGCTCCTTCTTTAAAGGCCTCCATGACGAACTGGGGATCAGTCCGGCCGCTGCACAAAACCCGTATGACCCTTAGATTTACGGGATACGGTTTCCGCGCTCTGCCAGCGGCATCCGCACCCTCGTATGCACACCAGTTGCAGAGAAAACCAACGATTACCGGTTCAAAACGATTCATCTTTTCTCGGTGTTTCTAAAATTTTTCTGCCAGCGCCTGTATCTCTGCAGATATCTGCATATCCGTAAAATGCTTGGCCTTGATCGCTCCGCTGGGACAAGCAGCGGGACAAACGCCGCACCCCCTGCACAGGATTTCATTTATTGTGACGTGTTTTCCTGTTTCATCGTAAGTAATGGCCCTATAAGGACACAGGGCAATACATATCTTGCACCCACAACACAGACTTGTATCCGCCTTGGCCGTGATCGCCTCTATCTCCAGCTTTTCCCCGGGGATAAGCCGTGACAGTATCCTGCCTGCTGCCGCTTGACCATCTGCCACCGAGGCCTGAATACCCTTTGGTCCCTGGGCACACCCGGCAATAAATACGCCGTCCCTGACCGTCGAGACAGGGGCTATACTCGGATTTTCCTCAACAAAAAAACCACCCTCGCCTTGTGATATGTCAAAAACTTCGGCCAGTCCATGAGCATCTCTTGCCCCTTCAATGGCAGGGGCTAACACCACCATATCAGAAGTGACCGTCTTGGACTGTCCACGGACATCCACATATTCTATTAGTATCTTGCCATTTTCTTCACCAATTTCTATCGAATCGGGATCCTTCATGTGAAGGAATTCAGGACCGTATTCTCGAGATACCCTTCCAAAGAAGCCCTGGGATTCCTTTCCCGGTAAACAGAAATCCGAGTATAGCTCAGTAATCGAGACCCCCGGAAGTTTCTTTGCCGCTTGATGAGCAAATTTCAGCAAATACATGCAACACACGCCTGAACAGTGTTCATTGAACTTGCTGCTCCTGGACCCAACACAATGAACAAGGGCAATCTTTTCGGGAGACTGACCGTTCTTTAGTTCGATCTTTCCCTCCGTCGGCCCAGTGGGATTCACCAGTCTTTCAAACTCAAGGCTGGTATATACATTTTCAATCTTCCCGTACCCGTACTGAGGCGAACGCCTTGGGTCGAAGATATCAAATCCCGTGGCCAAAACAATTGCACCCACTTTCATCTCTTCAATTTGATCGGTCTCCTCGTAGTCGATAGAGCCGAACGCACAGGCTTCCTGGCATGCCGTGCAAGCCTCTCCCTGCCAACGTAAACAGTGCTCCTTATCTATGACCGCTACGTTTGGAAGCGCACCAGCATAGGGAACATAGATGGCCCGTCTCTCATTCAGGCCCTCGTTGTATTCATTCCTTACCTTAACCGGACAAACATCAAAACACGCCTCACAGCCGATACAAGTGGCAACGTCCACGAATCTTGCTCTCTTGTTTACCTTAACCACGAAATTTCCATAGAAGCCCAACACCTCGTCGACTTCACTATATGTAAGAATCTTTATCTGCTCATGATGTAAAACCTCGTCTGCTACTGGGTCAAGCACGCAAGAAGCACACTCCAAATTTGGAAACACGTCTTCATACAGGGCTACCTTCCCGCCAATACATGGTAATTTTTCGACCAGATAGACTTTTCTGTTTCTTTGTGCCAGCGTCAATGCAGCACTTATCCCAGCCACGCCGGCCCCCACCACAAGTACATCCGTCTGGCATTCTATCTCTTTTGTCTCCAAGGCTTCATGATGGACAACCCGCCCAACCGCCGCCTTAATCATGGCCTTTGCCTTGTCTGTGGCGAGAGGCTTGTCCTTGACTACCCAGGCGCAGTGCTCTCTAATATTGGCGATCTGCAAAAGGAAAGGATTTAGGTCTGCGTTTCTTAGGATTTCCTTGAAAGTAATTTCGTGTTCTTTGGGCGAGCAAGCCGCAAAAACCACCCTGGTCAGGTTCTCTTTCTTGATTTCGTCGCTAATGAGTGCTTTGCCATCTACTGAGCACATCAGCCCAATAGGCTTAGCCAGAACCACGTTTTCTAGGCCTTGGGCGAACTTCACCACCTCATCAATATCGATGGCGTCCCTTATGTTTGGACCGCACTCACATATATAAATGCCTATTCTTTCGGCCAATTTCTCAGCTCCTGTCCTTCTTGTAACTTGAAGGCCTACATCACTTTATTACTATTTTCCTTTTTTGAAAAGCGTTAAGGCGCCAAACTGCCAGGAGTCCTTTTTGTAACTGGCGAAGCAGCACATGAAGTTGTTAAGAATAAAGCAGCACGCGTAGTCTGTGTGCAGCTTGTTCACAACAAGGCGTCGATACTCTGGAATGCCTAGCTAGATTTATCGCTTCGTGACCCCATTGTCAAGAAAGCGCGAGAAACTTGCGGTACTCAGGGTTCTTAATAAATTGGCCAGGGCCGAAGACAAGTAAAATGTGGAGGGTTGCATCCAAATGCTGTTTTGGCTATTATATGCGGGGTGGGGTTAATCACCATCTGTGTACGACTGATAAACAGGAGGCTGCCATGTCTAAAAGTGCCTTGATCGTGGTGGACATGCTGAACGATTTTGTGGATGAAAAGGGTGTCCTGTACTGCGGTCAGCCTGCCAGGGACATCATCCCTTTCATCAGCAGCCGTGTGGAAGCCTGCCGTAAAGGTGAATGTCTTGTAATCTACCTGCAGGATTCCCATGCAGAAGATGATAAGGAGTTTGAAAAATTCCCTAAACATTCTGTAACCGGGACGTGGGGACATGAGATCATTCCGGAACTGGCCCCGAAGGAAGGCGATGTTGTGATACGAAAGCGGCGCTACAGCGGTTTCTTCGAGACGGAATTAAGCGACATGTTGGGAAAGCATAATGTCCTGGACGTTGAAGTCGTGGGGGTTTGCACTAATATCTGCGTCATGGACACTGTAGGGGACCTGGCAAATCGAGACCTCAACGTTACCGTGCCTAGGGCGGGTGTGGCCGATTTTGACCCGGAGTTCCATGAATTTGCCCTGAAGCGCATGGACAAGATATATGGAGCCAAGATCGTATGAAAGGCTTACCAGATAGAGTCGAACTTCTGACTGACCTTTATGAACTCACCATGGCGGCCAGTTACTTTGAAAACGGCATGAGAGACACCGCCACATTTTCGCTTTTTATCAGGAAATATCCACCCGACCGCGCGTATTTTGTGGCAGCAGGCCTTGAAGACTTTCTCGATTACGCAGCCAACTTTCAGTTTTCAGAAAGTGACCTTGCCTATCTCGATGACACCGGCCTATTCTCCAATGGCTTTCTGGACTACCTCAAGACACTGCGTTTCACGGGAAGCATTCACGCTCTTCCCGAGGGCGAAATCTTTTTCAAAGACGAGCCGATCCTGGAAGTCACGGCTCCCATCATAGAGGCCCAGATCGTGGAGACGTTTGCTATCAATGCCTTGAACTTTCAGTCCGTGATTGCCACGAAGGCGGCCCGCTGTGTCCACGCTGCCGCAGGTCGTCGGCTTGTCGATTTCTCGCTTAGAAGGACCCACGGAATTGATGCCGGACTAAAGGTGGCCCGTAGCAGCTATATTGCGGGCTTTATCGCTACGAGCAACGTACTGGCCGGAAAGCTGTACGACATCCCCATCTCGGGGACCATGGCACACTCATATATCAGTTCATTTGGGGATGAGCTCGAAGCGTTCAGAGCCTTTGCCCGCTCGTTTCCCGAGAAGACCGTCCTTCTCATCGACACCTATGACACGATTGCCGGGGCTCACAAGGCCGCTATAGTAGGACAGGAGATGTCCAAGGATGGACACAAGTTATTAGGAGTTCGTCTGGACAGCGGCGATATGACCCAGTTGAGTCAGGAGGTCCGAAAGATCCTTGATAAAGCAGGCCTTGACAATACCGAGATATTTGCCAGTAGCAGCTTCGACGAGTACAAAATCGCCCGAACCCTTAAAGAGGACGCGAGCATCGACGCCTTTGGAGTGGGGACCAGAATGGGAGTCTCCTCTGATGCCCCCTATTTTGACATGGCCTACAAGCTGGTCCAGTACGGGGATCGTCCCATCATGAAGCTGAGCACAGGTAAGGTAAACTTAGCGGGCGAAAAGCAGGTTTTTAGAATGAGCGACCCTCAGGGGCGATTCTTGGAAGATGTTATCGGGACCAGGGATGAAACTGTTGAAGACGCCTCCCCGTTGCTCGAACACGTCATGCAGGATGGCAGGCTTCTGAGGAGACATCCTTCATTGGAAGAGATCCGGGAGAGATTCAGGAAAAACTTTCAAGCCCTGGATGACAAGTTCAAGGTCCTGCAAGGAGATTCTTCCTATACTGTAACATTGAGTGACCGCCTGAAGGCCCTGCAGGAGAAGGCTTCAAGTTAATCCACGAGGCACCCTGATCGCACCAGGGTATTGTTCGGAAAAGTGTACTACCCATCCAGGCAAAACTACTATCCTTGGCTTCTTCCACATGCTTTGTGATGTTCCGTCTTCCATGACCTTGAGGCGATAACAAAGCCCACAATGAGCGTCAGCACCACCCAGTTCCAGCCTATCAGAATAAGGGATGACCAGGAGTAGCCCCCATAGGGTTGACTCAGCTCTTGCCAAAGGTCTCCGACGAGAATCATGCCAAGCACGAACGGTATGAAGTACTTAATAAGTATATCCCACCAGATGCCCAGTTTTATGGAGGATATCCTGTTGATGTGGTTTCTCAGAACCTTTGAACCGAACAACCATCCAACAAGAACACATTCGAGGATACCGACCGCAACCAGCCCATAGTGGGTCAGAAAATGGTCCACTATATCCAACCACAACAGCCCTGCCTGAGTCGCGAAAATAGTAGAGCCCAATAACCCGAGTATTGAGACCAAGGTAATGAAAGGTTTCCTTCTCAGACCAAACTTATCCACCATGGCAGAAGTGAATGCCTCAATTATTGATATGGATGATGATAACCCTGCCACTACCAGGCAGAGGAAAAATATTGCACCAAACAGCTTTCCACCTGGAATAAGGCTCACTGCCTTGGGATATGCAACAAAAGCAAGACCTATACTCTGAGACACAACCTCAGAGAGGGGCTCTCCGGAAGATGTGGCCATAAAGCCGAGTACTGCAAATACCGCCACGCCGGCAAAGAGAGAATATCCACTGTTGATGAGGCCTGTCAGTATGGCATTTCTGGAGATATTTGACTTTTCTGGGAGGTAGCTGGCGTAAGCTATCATGATACCAAAGCCAAGGCTCAGGGTGAAAAAGATCTGGCTGTATGCATCGATCCAGACCTTTGGATCGGAGAGTTTGGAAAAGTCTGGGGTGAGATATGCTCTTATACCCTCCATTGCCCCGTCAAGGGTTAGAGACCAAAAGACAAGGACTGAAGTCAGAAGAAACAGCAGAGGCATGAATATCTTGTTGGCGAGCTCTATGCCTCTTCTCACACCTCTGTAACAGATAAGCCAGTTCAGAAACCAGACAATTACAAGAGCAACGAATATCGGGGCTCTTACCTGGCCAATCTCAGACGGGCCATTGCTCACTGAAAGGAAATCCTTGAAGAAAAAAGAGTTGGGGTCATTACCCCAGCCAAGATTGAAGGAGAGGATAAAAAAATTCAGGCACCATGCTATCACAACAATGTAGTAAAGGACGACGCCGAACATAACAAATGTCACGGCCCACCACCCAAGCCACTCCCAGTTTTTCTTAATCTTTGCAAAGGCAAGCGGGGCTGACCCTATCCTTTCATGTCCAACTCCAAACTCAAGTATGAGGAGAGGGATGCCGGCAGTGAAAAGAGCAACTAAATAGGGGATAAGAAACGCCCCTCCACCATTATCATATGCCATATAACTGAATCGCCATATATTGCCGAGCCCTATTGCGGAGCCAACAGCTGCAAGCAGAAAGCCGGACTGACTCTTCCACTGCTCCCTCTTCATTCCCCTGAAACCTCCTTTACCCTTTAAACCGCAACCGATAGCCCGTCCCCATCCCGACTTGTCCTGATGTGTGAAGCTTCCCCGCCCTGAAGGGCGGGGCTTCCCGGTAAGGAAGATTAACATTTTCATATAGCTCCTCTTGACCCCGTCCTGAAGGACGGGGCTTGCGGGGAGCGAGCCGGTCAATAATGTGGCGGAGCGATGCAGTACGGTCCATTATACAATCTGAACTCTTATCTGACAATCAAAACATCCCGGAGATCCTTCAAGATTTTCATGGGTTCCAGAACCCCTGATCAAAGGTGAGCGTTGCAGGATCAATAACGTCTGCTGGCGGCGGGCTCGTTGTATGCTGTTCTTCATCCTCAAACGCAATGGCACCGAGTTTGCATAAACAGGACGTCAAATCATTGGTTCGAGAAAGGAGAACAAGCCGTGGAAACATTTTTTCTTGGCGTAATGCAGTTAGCCTTCGTTGCCGTTGTGTATTCTGCTGCCTATAAGAGTGGCTACAATGAAGCACATGATAAGGCCGTGTCTACCATACGGGAATTCTCCGGTCCTGTGAACGACCTGGTTCACACGGTAAATGAAACACTGTATAAGACCGGTGAGGCTGAAGGCGAAGACTGGGACGACCCCGTATAATCAACAAGCGGGATCAAGGCTGCCACATTTTTGACGGTTTCGCCATATTTTTGGCAATTTCGTCGGCGCCTTGGTGATCCGACCACAACTCCACACCCTTACCAACCACGGTCCTACATACCC
>JBEQLC010000009.1:0-18132 GCA_040326175.1 Desulfobacteria bacterium
CTTTGAACCGCAACAGCGAGCGCATTCCCCGCAGCTTGTCGGAGCGGAGCGGAGATCCCGTCTTAACGGGGCTGCAGGGTTCTTCAATTCACGATTGAACCTCAAAAAAGAGAGCGCGTTTACCAAGGGGCTTGTTCGCGTCAACCTATTTGAGCATCTGCTGCTTTTTACACCTTGAAAAAGAGGTATGTGTCTGGTATCTTGACAAGATAGACAAAATATAGGCAGTTTTGTCGGAAAATATGCGTCTTGTCAGTAGCATTAACGAGTGGGCCGTTGAAAAAGAATAAGAATAAGAAGCCGGTGCCGCCTAAGAAGAAGGTTTCAAAGAAGAGCGACCCGGTGCCGCCTAAGAAGAAGGTTTCAAAAAAGAGCGACCCGGTGCGGCCTAAAAAGAAGGCTGCAAAAAAGAGCGAATCGGCTGCTGGTTCCCATCGGGCGGATACCGCTCTTGTCAAATTCGACCCCCTTCAGCGGTACTTCAAGGAACTGAGCCACTACGAACTCCTTACAAAGGAAGAAGAGAAAGAACTTGCCATTCGGGTTCGGGAAGGGGGAGATCGAGAGGCTGCCCTTAGGCTTGTCACGTCCAATCTGAGACTTGTGGTAAAGATTGCCATAGACTTCCAGCGGCTGTGGATGCAAAACTTACTCGATTTGATCCAGGAGGGGAACATAGGTCTTATGCAGGCCGTGCAAAAGTTTGATCCGTACAGGGGGGTTAAGTTCTCCTATTACGCCTCTTTCTGGATCAAGGCCTATATTTTGAAGTTCATAATGGACAATTGGCGATTGGTCAAGATCGGGACGACCCAGGCCCAGCGAAAGCTCTTTTTCAGACTGAAAAAAGAAAAGCAGAGACTGGCATCCGAGGGCTTTGATCCTAAACCAAAACTGCTGTCGGAAAGGTTGGGAGTCTCCGAAAAAGAGGTCACCGACATGGATCAACGCTTGGACAGATGGGAAGTGTCACTGGATGCGCCCATCAAGGAGGGTTCGGATAACGAAAGGATTGCATTCATTCCTACACAGGCACCATCTGCGGAGACTCAGGTGGCAAAGAAGGAGATGGAGGCAATTATCCGCGAAAAACTTGACTCATTGAGGAAGGACTTAAGCGAACGGGAAATCCATATCCTTGAAAAGCGCGTTTTGTCTGACGCGCCCGCAACTCTTCAAGAGATAGGCGAGCGATATGGTATTACAAGAGAGCGTGTGCGGCAGATTGAAAACAGCATGATCAAAAAAATTAGAGGACACTTCGAGCGCGAGATACCTGATTTCGATGTATTCATAGGGGAAATGGGTACGGACGGAACTTAGGAGCTTTGCCCAAATTGGAACAGGAAAAAAGCGCAAATTGGCTTATGAGCAAAGAGATAGGCAAGAAGCGTATGAAGCTGTTTAAGATATTCATATCCATCGGGGTGATATTACACATAGTTGCATGCACCCTGCCCAAGAAGCCTTTGCCTGATGAAGTGGCATCTGTGGAAGCCAGACCAAAGGATACCGGGGGTTATTATTACTACACTGAGTCACGCCTGAAGAGAAGACATCGCAAGCTCGACGAGGCGATAGGGTTGTTGAAAGAAGCGATAGTCAGGGATGAAGATTCCATATTTCTCAAAACTGAATTGGCGAGACTTTATCTTCATCAGAACGACTATAAGGCCGCCCTGGGCATTACACAGGATATCATACAAGAGTATCCCGAACATCTTCCTTCGTTGGTAATGCTCGGCGGAAGTTATGCAGCTCTGAATCAACATGCTGAGGCGATTGAGGCCTATAAGAAGGCCCTGGGAGTCGACCCCAAGTCTGAGAATATCCACTTCCTGTTAGGCTCGGAATACATAAAGATCATGCAGCCAGAGAAGGCCATGAAGCTCTATCGTGATCTGATCCAGATCAATCCGGAATCATTTGCCGGGCATTTTTATCTGGGGTCCCTCAATGCGACATTGAAACAGTATGATAAGGCAGAGGCCGCCTTGCTCAAAGCGATCGAACTGAAGCCAGACAATGAGCCGGCCCTTTTTGAACTTATCAGTATTTACGAAGCGACCGGCAAACACGAAAAGATTGTCCAAACCTTCAACAAGATTCTGGCCGACGATCCGGACAATCTCAAAGCGGCCATTGGGCTTGGTCGTTCATACCTGAAGGTTGGCCGGTCCGATGAGGCCCAGAATGTATTCGAGGAGCTAAAGCTTCGAAGCAAAGGCAATCCGCACGTTGTCAAGCAGATTGCCCTCATATATCTAGACGAGAAAAGGTACGAAGAGGCATCTGAAACCTTCCAGTTCCTTCTGAAGGATGATGCAGACAGCGCTGAGCTTCATTACTTCCTTGGGATGGCATTGGAGGGGCTCGACAAGAAAGAGAAAGCGATCGCATCCTTTGAAAGGATTCCCGAAACGTCCTCATATCGTCGGAGTGCTATAGTTCATCTTGGATTCCTGTATAACGAGCAAGGTGAGTCTGAAAAGGCAATCCGAGTGATGAATGAAGCAGTTGAAAAGGAGCCCAATGAGCCTGAGCTTTATCTGTTCTTGGGTGCCTTGTACGAAGAGATGAAATCATATGACGAGGCGGTGGTCTTCCTTAAGAAGGGATTAGAACTTCAAGCTGACACTGTAAGGCTGCGTTTTCGACTCGGTGTGGTTTACGATAAGGCCGGTGATAAGGATGCCTGCATAGAAGAAATGCAAGCGGTCATTGATGCAGACCCAACCCACGCCCAGGCCCTAAACTATTTGGGTTACACTTACGCAGAGCTTGGCACAAATCTCGACGAGGCTGAAAGCTTGATCAAAAGGGCCATCGAGCATGAGCCAGACGATGGGTACATTATAGACAGCCTAGGGTGGGTATATTATAAGAAAGGGTTTTACAAAAAGGCTATCGAGTTTCTCGAGGAGGCGACCAGGTTGGTTCCCGATGATCCCACCATTTTGGAACATCTGGGTGATGCTTATATGAAGGTGGACAATCTTCAAAAGGGCTTGGAATACTACAATAAGGCCCTGGAAAAGAAAGAGGAAGACACAAACGCGCTTGAACAGAAGATACAATCCGTTGAGAAACAGCTGGGCCGGGAGGCATAGTTACACCCTATTCATCGTTGCGACCTGCCTTTTTCCATTCCTACTCCATGGATGTGCCCCGAAGCCCAAAGCCCTCTTGACTCGGGCCATACCGGATGTCGACCGCGTTCTGGCGTCTCTGAGACAGTGCGAAAACAATCTCAGGACTTTCAGGGGAGTCGGCAAGTTCAAGGCGATTCGCGGGACCGGGGCGAAGATTTCCCGTTTGGTGTGGATGGGATCTCAACCCCAGAACCTGCGAGTGGAGACATTGGGACCATGGGGTCAGCCTGTCCTGACCTTTGTCATAAATGGATCGGATTTTGTAGTCCATTCCCGTCCAGACAATCACTATTTCAGAGGAGATGCCACTGTCCGCAATCTTTCACGTCTTGCATCCATACCTGTAAGAGGCGATGATCTCTTTAGGCTCTTGTCCGGTCAACCCCCAATCCTCCCGTTTCACCACGCCAAGGTTCGCATATCCTCGGCGGACGGTGGATGGCTCCTAAACCTTTATGAAAAATGGGGCCGCCTGGTTGAAAAGATTTGGCTGCAGGATGATGCAAAGACTGTCGAACGGGTTGAGGTGTTGGACGAATGGGGTGAGCTACAATACAGAATTGTATTCAGTAGCTTTCACCAAACGGAATCCTTCAGGCTTCCACACAACATTGCGATCTCAGACCCAGAGGGGCCGGTTTGGTCGCTTATGGTCGAAAGATTCTGGACGAATGTTGCCATTCCTGACGGGGCATATACGCTGGAGGTTTCCGGTGCCAGGATAACAGACCTCGATTCCTAAAGAGAGTTGCAGTGAATAATTGAGTAGTCGATTAGTTCATTGGTTGGCACGCCCCAGCGCGATTTTCTTCAATGAAGCTCCTCTGCCTGCGGGCCAGGTCCGGACTGGGGATGGAAAACCACTCAACTACTCAACCACTTAACCGTATACATGAGATTTGCTGCTGACCGAATGCTTGGAAAGTTGGCCAAATGGCTTCGTATGCTTGGCTACGATACACTCTATTCACGTACACTGTCTGACGAGAGATTTCTTGAATTGGCAAAACAGGGACGGATTCTTTTGTCACGGAATACTCGGATTGTGGGCAAGATGGCATCAAACAGATTGATCATTGTGAAGGGAAACGACCCCAAGATGCAACTTAAAGGTCTTGTCCGTCTGCTCGGTCTAAGACCCAATCCAAATGGCTTTTTTAGTCGTTGCATAGTTTGCAATGGGCTCATTCAGCCTGTTGAGCCCCAGGATGTGGCCGGCAAAGTACCTGACTATATATGGACTGGTCACGACAGATTTTCTGAATGTACGTCCTGTGGTAACATCTACTGGCCAGGAAGCCACCTGGAACGGAGTCGCAGGGAGATAGAACGGCTCTTGAGCGTGTGAGACAGCAGGCTCTTCTTTTGAGAGGCGAGTTTGAAGCAGGGATAAACGGGGCATCGGAGACGGCAAGTCGGAGAATCCAAGTCGTGAACTGGAATGTGGATAACAACTAACCAATAAGGGCTAACGATTATGAAGCTTTCAATTGTCATTCCTGTATACAATGAAAGAGGGACTCTTGACGAAATCCTGAAGCGGGTCGGATCAGCTCCTCAAGACAAAGAGATCATTGTGGTTGACGACGGATCTACTGATGGAACCACGGAATGGCTTAAAGAGAGCGTAGGCGAGGGTGTGCACGTCCTCTTTCATCAAAGGAACAGAGGCAAAGGTGCTGCTGTGAGAACCGGTTTTGAGAAGGTTACCGGCGATATTGTCATTATTCAAGATGCTGATCTGGAATATGATCCGGGAGAATACGGTCGTCTAATAGAACCCATACTGGACGGCCGTGCAGACGTAGTCTACGGTTCCAGGTTTACAGGTGGGCCACAACGTGTCCTCTTCTTTTGGCACTACGTTGGGAACAAGTTCCTGACACTTCTATCCGACATGCTCACCAACCTGAATCTCTCTGATATGGAGACTTGTTATAAGGTCTTCCGGGCTGACCTGCTAACAAAAATGACAATTAAGTCTGACCGATTCGGATTTGAGCCCGAGATCACAGCAAGATTTGCTAAGCTGAAATGTCGCATATACGAGGTCCCGATATCTTACAGTGGGAGGACTTATGAAGAGGGGAAGAAGATTACCTGGAGGGATGGCATGGCAGCGCTCTTTCACATAATAAGATTCAAATTCTTTGACTAACGTGGTTTCCCGATACAATAAATGTAGAGGATCTTGCATCGAGTATGATGAGTAAACCAAGGATAGCCTTAGAGAGGAGATTGCGACACTGCAAGAACGTGATGACCATTGGCGTTCGGACAAATCTTGCTGATTATGAGGATTGGCAAATAGAGCTGATTCGCCAGGCGGATGTGATTCTTTATCCCACGGCCTTCTATGCCGACATTTTTGACACCATGGGCAAACGGACATTTCCAAACTATCATACATACAAATATACTATGGATAAGATTAAGCAGACAGCTCTCTTCAACCTCCTTGATATTTCTCACCCGAAAACGCGCGTCTTTTACGGAAACTATCAGAAGTCGAAAATATTGAATCACTTTCAGTTTCCCTTTGTAGGCAAAATCCCCAGGGGTTCGGCCCTGGGTCGAGGCGTATACCTAATCAACAATGAGGCTGAGCTTGCCGCGTATAACGAATTGAGTCGTGCTGCCTACATACAGGAATACCTGAAAATCGACAGGGATCTTCGCGTGGTACTCATTCACGGCAGGGTTGTCCATGCCTACTGGCGCATCGCTCCCCAGGGTGAGTTTCGTACCAACGTATCACGGGGTGCCACCATAAGTTTTGACAACATCCCAGAAGAAGGCCTCTCCTTTGCCGAAAACACGGCCCGTCTTTGCCAGTTGGATGATGTGGGGCTGGACATTTGTTTTTCCAATGGTCGTTATTGGGTTCTCGAGGGAAACATGAAATATGGAAGAGAGGGGTTTCGGCAGGCCGGAATCGATTTTTACAAACTCATGGACGACATGATCGAAGATGGAGAGATTTAATTCAGTCGATCTACAAAGAGTAAAGGAATCTTTGAACGACCGGGAAGAAACCTTCCTCTCTCCTTTGGCCGCTCGAAGCAAGGATGCCATCCGCCGTTTTCCCGACGAACGTATTGATTCGGGTCATCGACAGAACTACGCGGTCGACTCTGATCGCGTCCTTCATTCCTTGGCTTATACGCGCTATATTGACAAGACCCAGGTCTTTTATCTAGTCGATGATGACCACATTACTCACAGGGTGCTTCATGTACAATTGGTTTCCAAGATTTCTCGTACGATCGGCCGTTTTCTCCGGCTAAATGAAGACCTGATTGAAGCGATTGCCCTGGGCCACGATATTGGCCACTGTCCCTTTGGTCACGATGGCGAAACTTATCTCTCAGACCTGTGTGAAGCCCACGGAATTGGACCGTTTCAACACAATCTTCAAAGCGCAAGGTTTTTGGAACAAATTGAGAGAAAGGGTAGGGGGTGGAATTTAACCCTCCAGACTCTGGATGGGATCGTGTGTCACGATGGCGAGATTCACAGTCATGAACTCTCACCAGAGCCAGACAAGACATTTGAGAAATTTGACCAACAGATTGCCGGGAAAGAGGTCGATTCGGCCCTCCCCTTGACTCCCATGACTCTGGAAGGGTGCGTCATGCGTATGGCTGACACGATCAGTTACATTGGGCGAGACATAGAAGATGCCATACGTTTGAACCTTATCGAACGGGACGACCTCCCAAGAGAGAGTGTGCAACGACTGGGCAACACGAATGGGACTATTGTTTACACACTGGTTACCGATCTCATCAAGAACAGCTACGAGAAACCAGCGATTGCGTTCAGCGAGGAGGTATCAGAGGCCCTAAAGATTCAGAAAGAATTCAACCTGCATAACATATATCTTAATCCACAAATAAAACCAGAGTCCGGTAAGATCAGAGCCCTCTTTAATGTATTATTTGAACGTTTTCTTAAGGACCTTCAAGATCGCAACGAGAATTCGATCATCTTCAAGGAATATCTGCATGATATGTCTGATAACTATCTCTTGAACACCAAGCCCGAAGAGATTGTACGAGACTTCATTGCCGGCATGACGGACCAATACTTTCTAAGGCAATCACCTAAGGAGCTCAGTCCTCGAAAAATTACAGAGCGCTTTTAGACATTGAAGATCCCTGCAGCCCCGTTAAGACGGGATCTCCGCCACAATTCCGGCGGACAGGTCCGCTTTGCTACGACAAGCTGCAGGGAATGCGCTCGCTGTAGCAGTTCAAATCCCTCAAGGGAAGACCGGTGGACCTCGAAAAGACCTATCAATGCTTGGAAGAGTTAGCAGAAAAGCTTAGTATTTCAATAAGATATGAGGACCTGTCAAGCTCTGAATTCACTGCAAGTGGCGGATTGTGTCGCATCAGAGGACGCTATTTCTTCATTATGGACACCTCAAAAGACCTCACACAAAGGATTGGGGCCTTATCCCAATGCCTGGCCCGGATGAATCTGGACGGTATCTACGTCATGCCCGCCGTCAGGGCACTTCTTGAGCGATCGGATAAATAAGGATCAAAATAGGTCCTTCGATGTGGTAAGTTGGTTCGCGTGGCGGACTTACTCCGGAATCCGGACAGAGTTGTATTCGATTGGCAGTGGCGTGGCATTGGTGGTGGGTGTCAGAAGGATAGGGCAAGGTGATGGACTGACGCCCCAGACTTCAGTGTGAGATCGACAAGCGCTTTGTTCAAGCCGCCTGTCATAGTTTACATAATATATATTATCAGACGTTATGCCAATCCCGTTCGTTTCCTCCAGATTCATCGCTACCCTCCATTTACCCCTTGAAAGCGCCCTTCCAAAACGACCATCCACACATATCTAAGCGTGCTCTTGCAATAGAGGTCCTGGTGGCCCTACTCAACTCATAGAGCCACAAAAAGTCATTGTCGCCATGCACAGCGTATGTTATGGGAATATTTGCCATGGACGGAGATCTGGGTACCACTGAACGACGAATATACACGATCAGCGAGCTTACCCACAGCATCAAGTCCCTTCTTGAGACCAAGTTCCCATTCGTATGGGTAGTCGGCGAAATTTCAAATTTTCACACACCAGTCTCTGGACACTTGTATTTCTCCCTGAAAGATCCCGGTGCACAGATTAGTGCGGTCATGTTTCGGGGCCAAAACCGAAATCTCAGATTCAGGCCCGAAGATGGACTCTCTGTTATTGCCATGGGCCGCATCAATGTATACGAACCAAAAGGAATCTATCAGATAATCATAGAATATTTGGAACCTGAGGGCATCGGTGTACTTGCACTGGCGTTCGAACAGCTTAAGGCCAGATTGTCGGCTGAAGGGCTATTTGACGAAGAACACAAGCAACCTGTGCCGTTTTTGCCACGTAGAATTGCTGTAATAACGTCGCCCACCGGAGCGGTCATTCGTGACATCTTGAATGTGATCGGCCGCAGGTATCCAAATGTGGTGATCGAAATAGTTCCGGTCAGGGTTCAGGGAGAGCAAGCAGCCGAAGAGATTGCCGAGGCGCTCTATTTCTTGAATGAGCAGGATAATGCCGAGGTTATTGTGGTGGCCCGGGGCGGCGGTTCCTTGGAAGACCTGCAGGCCTTTAACTCAGAGTTGGTTGCCCGTGCTATTGTTTCCTCTCATATTCCTGTTGTTTCGGCCGTTGGGCATGAGACGGATTTCACCATTGCCGACTTTACAGCCGATCTGCGTGCACCAACGCCCTCTGCTGCAGCCGAACTGATCGTCCCGGTGAAAGATGAACTTGTTAGGCTCATTCAGGGGATCACGGGTACCTTGAGAACCAGCATGACCCAGAGGCTTCGGCTTCTGAGAGAACGGAACATTCGTGTGTCGGAACGCCTTGTGCATCCCCAAAGGCAGATTGCCGACCATCGGTTGCGCCTTGATGATGCCCTTGAAAGAATCGTGCGAGGATCTTTAAGAGAAGTTGGCCAGATGAGAAATCGTATACATGTGATCCAAGGCCGGCTGGCCAGGTGCACCCCTCAATTCCTGATCCAAGACCTTGGTATAGCACTCAAGCACTATTGCCAAACCCTTGGTTCTGCAATGCAATTCTGTCTGCAATCAAAGCGAGGGAAACTTGATGCTACTGTAGCCAGATTAAACGCCCTGAGTCCCTGGGCAGTCTTGGAGCGGGGCTTTAGCGTGACTCGCGTTTTGCCGGACTACGCCTTGGTCAAAGATGTTCATCAAGTGAATGTGGGACAACATGTGGAGATCACTGTCTCAAGGGGTTCCATGGTGTGCAGCATAGAGAGGAAACAAGAGGATGGCTAAACAAACATTTGAGAATGCTATGAAGCGTCTGGAAGCTATCGTTCAGGAGATAGAGAGTGGAGACCTGACGCTGGATGAAGCCTTGAAAAAGTTTCAAGAAGGTGTCAAACTGTCAAAATTCTGCTCAAACAAGTTGGATGAGACAGAGAAGAAGGTATCCATACTTCTCAAGGACGAAGAAGGCAACGTTCGTGAAAAGCCTTTCTCGCCGGAAAGCAGCGAAAACGATGACACGGTGTAGAAATGGTTCTGGGTTGCCGAAAATCCCTTTCCCTGGCTGCTATTGCCCTCCATGTTTGATCTAAGGGCTTACCTGAAAGCCAAGCAGCAGGCCGTCAATGCTGCCCTTAAGACGCTTTGGGACGATACGGAGCCCTACCCTACCCCCCTGGTTAAGGCCATGCGTTACTCCCTTGAGGCGGGAGGCAAACGACTGCGTCCTATCTTGTGTATTGGAGCGACTGAAGCCGTGGGTGGCAATGAAGCTGACGTGATGCCGGCCGCGTGTGCTCTGGAGCTTATTCACACCTATTCTCTGATCCATGACGATCTCCCGGCCATGGACGATGATGATCTTCGCCGAGGCAAGCCAACATGTCACAAGGCCTTTGATGAGGCAACTGCCATATTGGCCGGAGACGCCCTGCTTACAGCTGCTTTTGAGATACTGGCGACCGCAGGTCGCCGCAGTGAGAATGACGCCTTGAAATGGCTGGAGGTAGCGTATTTGATTGCCCGGGCTGCTGGATACTCCGGTATGGTACAAGGCCAGATGATTGATCTCTCCGTAGAAGGGAGAGATATCACTTTGGAAGAGCTTGAAAGGCTCCACAGGTTTAAAACCGGAGCGCTTATTGAGGCATCTGTCATGGCCGGTGCAGTCCTTGGCGGAGGGAGTTCTCAAGAAGTCGTTGCTTTGGGTGCATATGGTAGACATATCGGCCTTGCCTTTCAAATGGCTGACGATATATTAAACATTGAAGGAAAGCCCGAGATGCTCGGCAAGCCGGTGGGAAGCGATCAGGCCCACCAGAAGGTCACAGGTCCATCGATGATCGGACTAGAACAGGCCAAGGCTCGCGCCAGCGATCTCATCGAACATGCCTTGGAAGAGCTTAAAATCTTTGGTATAAGGGGCGAACCTCTTGCTGCCCTGGGACGTTATGTTATTGAAAGAAACAGATAGATCACAGATTGAGTGCCTAAAGTGAACTAAGGTGACCTAAAGTGCCTAAAGTTGAAATCCCTGGGATAAGCGTCTTCAAGTTTTTTAACTCTAGCTCACTTTAGGCACTTTAGGCATTGTAGCTCACTTGATTTTGGAACCAGAGGTTATAGTGAAATATTTGGATAGAATTAATTCACCCGAGGATCTCAAGCGCATAGAGCGTTCCGAACTTCCACAAGTGGCCAAAGAGATCCGACAGGTTATCATCGAAACCGTATCCCGAACCGGCGGACACCTCGCCCCCAGCCTTGGAGCGGTTGAGTTGACCATAGCCTTGCTCTACGTCTTTGATCCGCCTAACGACAAGATCATATGGGATGTCGGCCACCAGACCTACGCCTACAAGCTTCTGACAGGGCGAAGGGATCGATTTCACACCCTCCGTCAGCACGGTGGCTTGAGTGGTTTCAGCCGCATGAGTGAAAGCCCTTACGATGCCTTCTCGACAGGGCATGCCAGCACTTCCATTTCTGCAGGATTAGGAATTGCATTCGGGAGGTGTCTGAAGAAAGACAACGGCAAGATTATTGCTGTGATCGGGGATGGTTCCATGACCGGTGGCCTCGCCTACGAAGGATTGAACCAAACGGGTGACCTTAAGAAGGACCTCATAGTTGTCTTGAACGACAACGAGATGTCCATAGGCCGCAACGTGGGAGTCCTCTCCTCTTTTTTAAGCAGGAAACTTTCAGCAAAACACTTTATGTCCCTGAGGGAAGAACTCAAGGATTTTTTGAAGTCCCTTCCTAAATTTGGGGATGACGTGTACAACCTGGCCAAGCGAACCGAGGAGTCATTTAAAGCCTTTGTCACACCCGGCATGCTCTTTGAATCGTTCAACTTCAATTACTTCGGGCCTATAAAGGGCCACCGACTGGACCACCTGATCGATACGCTGCAAAATGTCAAGGAGATGCGCGAGCCTGTTTTGTTTCACGTAACAACAACAAAAGGGAAAGGTTATCCCCCTGCAGAGCAGAACCCGACGTATTTTCATGGGGTCGGCTCGTTTGAAATCGAGACGGGAAACGGTGTCTCCGCACAAGAGAAACCACTGACCTATACAGAAGTCTTTGGAAAGACCTTGAGCGAGTTGGCCCGTGAAAATGAAAAGATTGTCGCTGTGACGGCAGCCATGCCGGAAGGAACCGGACTGACAGCTTTTTCCGAGGCCTTTCCAGAACGTTTCGTGGACGTGGGTATTGCTGAACAGCATGCCGTTACGTTTGCTGCCGGCCTGGCCACAGAGGGATTGCGCCCTGTGGTGGCCATCTATTCTACCTTCTTGCAGCGCGCCTATGACCAGATCCTTCATGATGTGTGCCTTGAAGGCCATCCAGTCGTCTTTGCCATGGACCGCGGAGGGATCGTCGGTGAGGACGGTCCTACCCACCACGGCCTGTTTGATCTCTCTTATCTGCGCAGTTTGCCTAACATGGTCGTCATGGCGCCCAAGGACGAAAATGAACTGCGACACATGTTGGGGACTGCTGTCCAACATTCTGGACCCATCGCATTCAGGTATCCAAGAGGATATGGCGCTGGGGTTCCGATAGACGACGAGATTCGCACGCTCCCCATAGGTAAGGGAGAAGTTCTGACCAAGGGAAATGATGTGGTGATTCTGGCTATCGGCGTTACAGTCGCGTCAGCCCTTGAGGCGGCGAAACAACTCGAGGACGAGAGTATTTCAGCTACAGTTGTGAACTGCCGCTTTGTGAAACCTCTGGACGATGCGTTGATCATCCGACTGGCCAGGGAAATTCCCAACATTGTGACGGTTGAGGAGAACGTATTGCAGGGTGGCTTCGGGAGTGCGGTCTTGGAGTGCCTTATGGACGCCGGCATCACCAATATTCGAGTGGTTAGGATAGGAATTCCGGACACCTATGTTGAACACGGCTCACAAAAGATTCTACGCTCGAAGTATGGAATTGACACACCGGGAGTTATTAAAACAGTGAGGGATATGATTCGCAGATGACATTCAAATGCGGAATGCTGAATGCGGATTGATGAATCCACCGCAACACGCACGATGCTCGGAAGTAACTTGGTTGAAGGGGATGCCTAACTTGAATCCGAAATCCGAAATCCGAAATCCGAAATCGTTTAACCTTGCTGTGGACGTGGGTGGCATCTTCATGAAAAACCCGGTGATGGCCGCCTCAGGCACTTTCGGGTACGGTGATGAACTTTCTGCCCTGGTTGATCTGAAGAAGCTGGGAGGCATCATCGTCAAGGGCCTCCATCTCAAACCGTCTGCCGGGAATCCTCCCCCTCGGACAGTGGAAACATGCGGCGGGATGCTGAATGCGATCGGCCTTGAAAATATAGGCATAGAGGCATTCGTACAGAAGAAGCTTCCGTTCCTGCAAACTTTGGAGACTCCCATCATCTTGAATATTTACGGCAATGAGATCGACGAATATTCTGGACTGGCTGAACGGATACAGGACTTGGAGGGAATAGCCGGTATCGAGGTAAATATCTCTTGTCCAAACATTAAGGCCGGCGGGATCGCCTTTGGAACCGATCCGAAGATGGCCTTTGAGGTAGTAAAAGCCGTGAGGGAAAGGTCAAGGCTTCCGCTGATGGTGAAACTCTCGCCAAATGTGTCAGATATTAAGGCCATGGCACGGAGTGTGGTGGAGGCAGGAGCCGATGCGGTCTCTCTAATAAATACGATTACCGGAATGGCTGTAGATGTAGCGACGCGCCGGCCCAGACTTGCCAACGTCACAGGAGGGCTTTCCGGACCCGCCATTAAACCGATTGCCCTGCGAATGGTGTGGGAGGCGGCTCAGGCCGTGGATGTACCGGTCGTCGGAATTGGCGGGATAATGGACGCTACGGATGCCCTTGAGTTCCTCACTGTGGGAGCGCGTGCAGTACAGATTGGCACTGCAAATTTTGTCAACCCCAGGGTAACCGAGGAGATTGTGGAGGGCCTTGCCTCTTACCTTGCGGAGAACAACCTCACCGACATCACTCAGATAATCGGGAGCCTCAGGATCAATAACAAGCAGTAAATACTTAACTGCCCTTCAGCCGGCTGGTCACTCTAAAGAAAACACCTTGGTCTGGTTCCTTACCGGCATGCCCCGACGTTTGGAAGGTGGGCTTCGGCTATCTTGAGATCTTCCGGTGTAGTAATCTTGATGTTGTAAGGGTCACCCGGAATCACCTTCACTGCCTTGCCGAGCTGTTCTACCAACTCAGCGTCATCGTTCCCCAGATAAGCTTCTTTCTGTGCGGCCACATGTGCTCCGAGGATAATATCATAATCAAACGCTTGCGGCGTTTGCGCCATTCTGATCACACTGCGCTTCAACGTAGTAACCACACGATCATGTTCGTCCACGGTCTTGAGGGTGTCGCTCGCTGGTATGGCCAGGATGCATCCCCCATATTCTTGGGCCACCCTAACGCATTCAGCGATACGGTCAATCCTGATCAACGGCCGGACACCATCGTGGATAACAACTATGTTGAACTGGGCGTCAACGGCCTTCAAGCCTTTGTATACTGATTCCTGCCTGGTAGCACCCCCTGAAACCAGATGAATCGGCTTGCTCAGTCTCAGCGGATCGATGATCTCTTTCTTGCAGAAGGCATCGTCCTCTTCAGGAATAACCAAGAATATTGCCTCAACCACATTGCATTTTTCAAAGGCAAGGAGAGTATGGGCCAACACTGGAAGGTTTCCCAGCATCATGTATTGCTTTCTGACTTGAGTCCCCATTCGGGTCCCCTGCCCTGCTCCTACAATAACTGCGGCAACCGTGTCTTGTCGGTCAGTCATGCTCTTATTGCTTCAGGTAGCTGAGTTCCCTGGGAAGCGGAATCCCCTTGCCCATTGAATCTTCACCGTAGTTAACACTCGCAAGAATCTGGATGTCTCTCAAGGCACGTACATCCCCCTTGAAGATAACCTCCTTGACTCCCTCTTTCTGGATCTTGCCTCCGGCCCACTGGATGTCAAGGACACTGCTAGCATCAAATCGATCAGAGTTCACCAGTACCTCAACTTGTCCGCCATAGTGTTGAACAATCTTAGCCACCAACATGCAGGGACGACTGTGAAAACCAAGTTCTTGTGGTATGCCGACAGTGACAGAGCCTTGCTCCATGTTCTCATTTAGGACCTCTTGTGCGACATCCTGACCCTGCACCAAGAAATACCAAATATAATAAAGACCGTAGTTCACGATTCGATCAAGGATCTCCTCGGGACTAACAGCGTTTGATAGTTTATGGCGGACCTCTTTGTAGATGTTCTTATACCCGACCTCAAGAAGATGTCGTTCATAATAGTGCAAGAGGCAACGTGTTAATTCTAAGAGGTGAAGTACGACTGAGATGTAACCCCGAAGTCTCTTTAGTTTGATATCGCCAACCCGGAGGGCGCTTCTAGTCACGTAGGTGTCGAAGCTTGACTGCAGGCTGTGCACGACCATTTCATACCGTCGTGTCTCTTGTTCATTAAAGCTGGAAGGAACTAAGGCCTTAATCTGATCCAAGCTGTATGGCTCATAAAAGCCTAAAGTTTCAAATTCTTTGGCTACCCTCAAAAAGGCAGTGGTTATCTTAACAATACTCCTCTTTTCCTCTTCCAGGTTTTCGTCGTCGATATCAGGCTTAAGAACGATTTGACTGGCTATTCCCGGAAAATCGTCCCATGAGAAACGATCTTCAGGAAACTCAATACCCAGACGCTTAGCTTCCCTTATCGCACTGCGGGAGATCCTCCTCAAAGAGCTCACAAGGAACTTGTGAGTGGCATATCCTCCCCCCTCAAATACCTCGGTCTCTGCCAAGTGATAGATAGGGAAACGCTTGAAGATGTGTTTCTGCGAGTAACTAGCTTCGGAAAGGTTTCTTACAGTAGAAACCAGTTCCCGATAGTAATACCAGTTGGAGTTGTTTTTGGCACCATGGATGTCCAGGAAATCCTCTAAAAGCTTGGAACTTGAAACCATTTTGGCATACAGCCTTTTGGTGAAGGTTTCTCGGGCGGGCTCGGTTTCACGGATATAGATGACGCACTTTAGAAACTCTTCGGAGAATAGATGAATCTTCCCCGCAAACCCTGCATCGTGCTTAACAGTTACCGCTTTTTGCCTTCCCAAAACATATCTCCCAGTAAATCTCTGTACCGCTAACCTCTTACGTCGTGTTCTCCACATATGGAAGAGTATAATGGCAGATCATCACGGTACGCCGAGATCGGATTAATTCCTCCCCCTGAGCTAAATGAATGCTTGAGACCTTTGCACAACCCCTTTGAGAGGACATCATGAACTTCTTGCGGCACCCATCCCAGCAAAGCGAACGGCCCACGCCAGTGGGCAAATCCTAGGCTGTTTGAGGCCATTGAGCCGAGTTGTAGCGCTCAGGTTGCGCCTGACGGCTTGAACAGAAGCACTACCAGGATTTAGTGAGCAAGCCAGTGGATGGGTCAAAAAGTTCATACAAAGGACGGAAAAGGAGTTATGCAAAGGTCTCCGATTTTATGCCAGAGCAGGCCATAAGCCGAGTTCTGTTTTCCGTATCGGTTACCTTCTACGGAACAACGATCATTCATCTAAGGGTATTGGTTACCCAATACCTCTTGCGACCAACCCAGAAGCTTGGACGGGCCGCCCTCACACGCTTCCCTATTCGGTCTTGCTCCAGGTGGGGTTTACCTAGCTTCCTTGGTCACCCGAGGAACTGGTGCGCTCTTACCGCACCTTTTCACCCTTACCCTGTGAGATGGGCGGAGCCCAATTCACACAGGGCGGTATCTTTTCTGTGGCACTTTCCATCGCGTTGCCGCGCCTCCGAGTTACGGAGCACCCTGCCCTTTGGAGCTCGGACTTTCCTCTCGCGCCAAAAGAAACAAAGGCACGAGCGATCGTTTGGCCTGCTCTGACACAGGAAAAGAAAACTTTATCCGGCCCTCTGAATGTCAAAGTTCCAATATGAATATTCTACGCTTCTCATACACAACATGCAAGGAGTTTTGTGAGGCTTCCGATCTTAAGAGGCAGGGATCGTTCCGAAGGTATGTACACCCGATAAGAAACACAGCAGTCTTAGCAAGGTTCTCTTGAGTTCGCCCTAAAGGACATTGGGTTCTGTTTGACTGCAGTGAGCTTCGAGTGCCGGGGAGACGAGCGGTCAGGTCGCAGGTTCAGCCGCTTTCCAGTAAATAATCCGTTGACAATTAGGACACAATTTCAAGGCGTCTTGCCTTTGCAGCTCGTTGTACATCTGTGGTGGGATACTCAGGTGACATTCAGCACAGGTTGCATTGTTGACCAGTGCAACCGCTATACCTCCACTCCATGTTTTGATCTGCTCATATTTTACTATGAGTTGGGAGTCTATGCTTTGCATAAGTTCTGCTCTGGATCCGTCCATATCAGAAAGTTCCTTTTCGACATGAGCGGTTTCTTTGCCTATTGTTATTTCTTCGCTCTTAATATGATCGCGCATGGCCGACAGGTCGTTTTCCCCGGCCTCAATCTGCTTGTTCAGCTCCTCCAATTGTTCGAGGCAAGCTAAAACCTTATCCTCTTTGTCTGCATTCCCCCTTTCGGTCTCTTCAATCTCCCTTATCAGAGCCCGATACTCCTTATTGTTTTTGATGTTCATGAGCCTGCCTCGGCTTTTCTTTATGTGGGCCACGGCATCTTCTATTTCAGCTTCATGCTGACGTTGGGCTTTCTTAAGCTCTTGGACTCGTTCCTTATCATCCTCTAAGTTATCTTCAAGTCTCTGCAGTCCTCCTGCAAGTTCTTGCAGTCTTTCAGGCCCTTCACGCATTTGCCGCCTTAACCTATCTATCGAATGATCTTTGTTTTGTAACTCTACTAGTAGCTTGATTTGTTCTTTCACAGCCCTCTCCCCGACGAATCACACACAAAGCCAACCACCAAACCCATAATCAAGCTTGTGGAGATGTCGTCCTGAAATCAAACATAATAAAATGCAATATGGCTCCCAGAATATGCCTCTTCATCAACTAAAGTGCATTCTGAGACATCAGCCCTCAGACCATCGTGATAATTAAGGTCACCACTCACAATAATCTTGGCATCATAAGCCAGGAAACCGTTCTACAGGCTCCTGTTGCACATTCTTTCCTAAAAGCAAAAAGGTGTGATCCGACGGATCACACCTTTTAGTTTGGAAATGGAGCCAACCGTCTTACAGTTGGCTCCTTGACATAACGCGTGTTGTGTCTCCTCCCACACTCTTTTATAGACATATCTTTTCTCGATGGTGGGCCCACCTGGGTTCGAACCAGGGACCTACCGGTTATGAGCCGGTGGCTCTTCCAGCTGAGCTATGGGCCCTGAAAAGGTCAATATTATAAAATGCGTACTCAGTAATAATTTGTCAAGTAAAATTCTTATTTGGCAGTAATTCTAATTATGACCTTTAG